>NZ_DEPM01000255.1:1707-4043 GCF_002358775.1 Martelella sp. UBA3392 | reverse complement strand
GTTTTCAACAAACAATCCTCGGCCCTGTGCCGAGGATCTAACCACCTTTCCACACGAGCGGAGTTGGCGTTTGGGAATAGGGTGTATTTAAATAGATTTTCGCCCGAAACGCTGGTCGTGCTGATACGTGCTTAGATCCTCGGGTCAAGCCCGAGGATGACGCAGTGGGTGGAGAGACGACCATCAAGGAACCGAAATCCCAGGGAAATGTGGACGCAAGTGGCTAAACCGGACACCGCGGTGGGACAAGCCCGAGCAACTGTGTGCTTTTCTGTCAAGTTGTTTGTGCATTGAGGATCGGTCTTTGCTCCCGAATGGCTGTGTTGAGGGCGACAAGGAGCTTTCTGGCGATGGCGACGATCGCGGCTTTGGGTGCCTTGCCGCGGCTTCGCAGATGGTCGTAGTGCTGTTTCCACCGCCCGGTTCTGATCGCGGCAAGGGCGGCCATGTAGAGGGCATCGCGCACCCGCTTTCGCCCACCCTGGACATGGCGTTTGCCGCGCATGAGGCCGGATTCGCGCGCGATCGGCGCCACGCCGGCCAGGGCGGCGATCGCGCGCCGATCGACACGTCCCAGTTCGGGCAGGCTGGCAAGGATGACGGCGGCGCAAACCGGCCCTACGCCTGCGGCCGAACGCAGTAGCGCCGCGTCCTGGGCGAGGTCGCAGGCGTTCTTGATGGCGCTGGCGATGCGTCGCTCAAGCGCGCGGATCTGGACGTCGAGCAGGGCGATCACGGCCTCCAGGCTTTCCGTCACCACCGGATCGGCGACGCCCTTCAGGCGGATACGTTCGGCCTTGCGCATCGCGACCAACTGGTCGCGGCGGCTGTTGAGGCCCTGAAGCTTCAGCCGTTCGGGCGAAGCCGGGGCGGTGGCCGGCAGGTCGAGATTGACGCCGTAAAGCGCCAGCATGCGCGCATCCACCGCATCGGTCTTGGCCAGCATGCCGATGGAGCGGGCAAAGTCCCGGGCGCGGCGGGGATTGGCGCGATGGAAGGAAAGCTCCGCCTTCTCAAGCGCCCGCACCAATGGCTGGTCCCACGGGGCGGTGGCTTCCAGCACCACGAACGCCCGGTGTTCGAGCGCAAGGCCGATCAGGGCGGCGATGCCCGCCGAATCGTTGGAAAAGCTGCACGACCTGGCAGCCGGGTGAAGATAAACATCGAGACGCCGACCGGAGACATCGCAACCGATCGTGTTTTGTGGCAAGGTCATGATCCCATCCTTGTCCTACGGGCTCGGCGCGCCAACGCCGGCCCCGGCAACTGTTCGGGGTGGTTGACGAAAGGCGGGCGGCGTTTCCAGCTCGGGCACGGTCGCATAACGACCAAGGATGACACGAAACACCGTCCGCCAATCAGACTGCCGCGTTCACGGCAGACGTCAACAGACAAGGATGACGCCGGTGAGGGATGGAACTGGCTACAAAAAGACGAAAATCTGGAGGCCTCCAACCCTGTTGCATATCTGCAACGAATTTGTTTCACGGCCTCTTTAAACGGCCGAAATCCGCTCCCATATCTGCTTCAGGCGGCAGCAAATGCCGCTGTCATCGGCTCGCCTCAGAAGAGGGGGTTGACCTGAATCATCGCTCTGTCGCTTCACAAAGGGCAGGGTGAGGAATGGAGGCATGAAACATGAATTTCGAAAAATATTCCGAACGGGTCCGCGGCTTCCTGCAGTCCGCGCAGACCTATGCGCTGGGCGAGGGCCATCAGCAGTTCGACGCCGCGCACATCCTGAAGGTGCTGCTCGACGATGAGGAAGGCATGGCCGCCTCATTGATTGCGCGCGCCGGCGGCGACGCCGCCAAGGCGCGTTTTGCCAATGAGGCCGTGCTCGCGAAAGTTCCGAAAGTTTCCGGAGGCAACGGGCAGATTTATCTGGCCCAGCCGCTCGCCAAGGTATTCACCACCGCCGAGGAGGCCGCCAAGAAGGCGGGCGACAGTTTCGTCACCGTCGAACGCCTGCTGCTCGCGCTTGCGATCGAAAAGAGCGCCTCGACGGCGAAGACGCTGGCCGATGCCGGCGTGACCCCGAACGGGCTCAATGCAGCCATCAACGAAATCCGCAAGGGCCGCACCGCCGACAGCGCGAGCGCCGAGCAATCCTATGACGCGTTGAAGAAATATGCCCGCGACCTGACGCAGGACGCGCGCGAGGGCAAGCTCGATCCCGTGATCGGCCGCGACGATGAAATCCGCCGCACGATCCAGGTCCTGTCGCGCCGCACCAAGAACAATCCGGTGCTGATCGGCGAGCCGGGCGTGGGCAAGACCGCGATCACCGAGGGCCTTGCGCTCCGGATCGTCAATGGCGACGTGCCGGAAAGCCT
>NZ_DEPM01000255.1:0-1337 GCF_002358775.1 Martelella sp. UBA3392 | reverse complement strand
GCCGGCGCGAAATATCGCGGCGAGTTCGAGGAGCGGCTGAAGGCGGTTCTGAACGAGGTTCAGGCGGAAGCCGGCCAGATCATCCTGTTCATCGACGAGATGCACACGCTGGTCGGCGCCGGCAAGGCCGATGGCGCGATGGATGCGTCGAACCTCTTGAAACCGGCGCTTGCGCGCGGCGAACTGCACTGCGTCGGCGCGACCACGCTTGACGAGTACCGCAAGCATGTCGAAAAGGACGCGGCGCTCGCCCGGCGTTTCCAGCCGGTGATGGTTGCCGAACCGACGGTCGAGGACACGATCTCGATCCTGCGCGGGCTGAAGGAAAAATACGAGCAGCACCACCAGGTGCGCATCGCCGACAGCGCGCTGGTGGCCGCCGCCACGCTTTCCAACCGCTACATCGCCGACCGGTTCCTGCCGGACAAGGCAATCGACCTGATGGACGAGGCGGCAAGCCGCGTGCGCATGCAGGTGGATTCCAAGCCGGAAGAGCTCGACGAACTCGATCGCCGCATCATGCAGCTCAAGATCGAGCGGGAAGCGCTGAAGAAGGAAACCGACACCGCGTCCAAGGATCGCCTCGCGCGACTTGAATCCGAACTGGCCTCGCTCGAGGAAGAAGCCGATGCGCTGACGGCGCGCTGGCAGTCGGAGAAAAACAAGCTCAACCGCGCCGCCGATCTCAAGAAGCAGCTTGAGACGGCCCGCAACGAGCTTGCGATCGCCCAGCGCGGCGGCGAATACCAGAAGGCGGGCGAGCTTGCCTATGGCACGATCCCGAAGCTGGAAAAGGAACTGGCCGAGGCGGAGTCGGAAGACAATACCGTCACGGATTCGATCCTGCAGGAGGTCGTGACCCCGGACAATATCGCCCAGGTGGTCTCCCGCTGGACCGGTATCCCGGTCGACAAGATGCTGGAAGGCGAACGCGACAAGCTGTTGCGCATGGAAGACGAACTGGCGAAGTGGGTCGTCGGCCAGGGCGAGGCGGTGCAGGCCGTATCGCGTTCGGTCCGCCGCGCCCGCGCCGGGTTGCAGGATCCGAACCGGCCGATCGGCTCGTTCATCTTCCTCGGCCCCACCGGCGTCGGCAAGACCGAACTGACCAAGTCGCTCGCCCGGTTCCTGTTTGACGACGAGACCGCCATGGTGCGCATGGACATGTCGGAATACATGGAGAAGCACTCCGTGGCCCGGCTGATCGGTGCGCCTCCCGGCTATGTCGGCTACGACGAGGGCGGTGCCCTGACCGAAGCCGTGCGGCGCAGGCCGTATCAGGTGGTCCTGTTCGACGAGATCGAGAAGGCCCATCCGGACGTCTTCAACGTTCTGCT
>NZ_DEPM01000014.1:0-6275 GCF_002358775.1 Martelella sp. UBA3392 | reverse complement strand
GGCGACGATCGTGGCGCTTGCCTATCAGTATCGCGGCTATCTTCCGGCCGATCTTCTGCTGGCGATCCTCGGCCTGTTTGCCGTTCTCGGCGTGTTCTTCGTGCTGGCGGTCATGACCGGTCTGGCGGAACTGTTCCCGACGGGACGACAGAATCACTTCGCCCGGCCGTTTCTCGACCAGTACCCCGAAGCCGTGGTGATCACCGATCATCGCAACCGGCTGGTCTATGCCAATGCGGCCTATGGCCGGCTGACGGGCGCGGCCGAGCCTGCAACGCTCGATACCCTGCTTTCGGAGGAGCCGGAGAGCTCGGAAGTGCTTTATCGCCTCAGTCAGGCGGTGCGCGCCGGCCGCGACGGGCAGGAAGAGTTCCGCCTCGTCAAGCCGCTGTCAAACGGCGAGGGCCCGCGCTGGTATCGCCTGCGCGCCCGTTTCTTCCCGGTGACCGACAGCCGCGCCACGACCCGCAATTTCCACATCTGGCAGATTTCCGACATCACCGAGGAGCGCCAGGAGCAGGAACGCTATTTCCGCGAGCTGCAGAAGGCGATCGACTATCTCGACCATGCCCCGGTCGGCTTCGTGGCGGCGGATAGCGACGGCAAGGTCAGCTACATGAACGCCACGCTCGCCGGCTGGCTCGGCGTCGACCTCGCCGCTTTCGTGGCCGGCCGGATGAGATTCTCCGATCTGGCGACCGGCGAGGGCATGGCGCTTCTGACCGCGCTCGATCCCGAGCCCGGCGCGCGCGTCAGTGAACGGATCGAGGCGAACCTGAAGCTTGCGTCAGGACAGACCATGCCGGTCGTGATGCTCCACGAGGCCGTTGGCGGGCGCGAGGGCAGGGCGGGCGACAGCCGCACCGTGATCGTCAGGCGCGAGGCCGACGAGCGCGCCGGCGATGCGGCGCCCGGCCGGTTCTTCGACGATACGCCGATGGCGATCGCCACCGTCGACCGCGATGGCAGGCTGCTCACCACCAACACCCGCTTCCTCACCATGTTCGCCGATCTGGTGCGGCGCGAGGATATCGGCACGGGTACGCGCGCCGGCGGGCTGATCGATGCCGGCGACCGGCCGCGGCTGGACGAGGCGCTTGCCGCCGCCGCCGCGGGCAAGAGCGACATCGCCCCCTTCGAGGCGCGTCACTTCAGCGACGACAGCCGCCATTTCCGCTTCTTCGTCCACGCCGCCAGCGGCTCCGCCCCGGAGGCGCAGGCGCTGATCTATGTGATCGAAATCAGCGAACAGAAATCGCTGGAGGCGCAGATGGCGCGCACCCAGAAGCTCAATGCGGTCGGCACGCTCGCCGGCGGCATCGCCCATGATTTCAACAATGTGCTGACCGCGATCCTGCTTTCGGCCGATCATCTCCTGCTGCAATCGCGCGCCTCCGATCCGGAATTCGCCGATCTGGTCGAGATCAAGCGCAATGCCAACCGCGCTTCGGGCCTCGTGCGGCAATTGCTGGCCTTCTCGCGCCAGCAGACCATGCGCCCGGAGGTGGTCGATCTCAACGATGTCATCGGCGACAACCGGATGATGATCGAGCGCCTCACCGGCGGCTCGGATGTCCGCCTCACCACCGATTTCGCCCGCAATCTGTGGCCGGTGAAGACCGATCCCGGTCAGTTCGGCCAGGTGATCACCAATCTCTCGGTGAACGCCCGCGACGCCATGCCCGAGGGCGGCACGCTGACGGTGACCACCCGCAACGTGCCGGCCGCCGAGGTTGCGAGCCTCGGCCTGCGCGAGGTGCCGGAGAAGGACTTCGTGATGGTCGAGGTCGCCGATACCGGCACGGGCATTCCGCCGGAAGTGCTGGACAAGATCTTCGAGCCGTTCTTCACCACCAAGGATGTCGGCAAGGGCACCGGCCTTGGCCTTGCCATGGTCTATGGCATCGTCACCCAGTCGGGCGGCTTCCTGCACGCGGTGTCCGAGGTCGGCAAGGGCACGCGCTTCATCATCCTTCTGCCGCGCCACGTGCGCGCCGCAGGCGAGAAGGACATGGCGGAAGCCCCGAAGGACCACAAGGGCAAGCCGATCGCCGCCGCCTTCGGCGAGGGCAATGAGAGCGACAACGAGGCCCCGCGCGAGGAGGATATGGACCTCACCGGCCAGTCCGCCGTGGTGCTTCTGGTGGAAGACGAGGACGCGGTGCGCCGCTCCGGCAAGCGCATGCTGGAAATGCGCGGCTTCACCGTCTACGAGGCCGATACCGGCGTCCATGCCCTGAAGATCCTCGAAAAGCTCGAGGGCGCGGTCGATATCGTCGTGTCCGACGTGGTGATGCCGGAAATGGACGGCCCGACGCTTCTGCGCGAGGCCCGCCGCATCTATCCCGACCTCAAATTCATCTTCGTCTCCGGCTACGCCGACGACGCCTTCGCCAAAAACCTCCCCGAAGACGCCAAATTCGGCTTTCTCCCGAAGCCGTATAATCTGAAGCAGCTGGTAGCGGCCGTGTGGGAGATGATCCGGGAGGGGTGAGTTTTTTGGGGGTGGAGGAAAGTGTCGTATCCGGGGCGACTATTTGACGATAGCTTTGCGGCCTCAATTCGAACTTTCGGCGGCTCTTGAGCTTTTTCTGAAAGCAGCCGTTGGCTGCTCAACACGCAAAATTTTTTAAGAACCGGAGAGTGAAATCTTATCGCGATTTGAATAAATGTCCCTGCTAGGCGGGCAAAGAAGTGGTTGCATACAAGTGTCTCGTCGTGAAGATTAATCGTCGTCTCCACGCCTTTGTCGATCCCATGCTTCGAGAAACACACGCACAGTTTCTTTCTCTTGATCGGTAATCACCTCATTGTCTTGAACAGCTTCGAGCGCTTCTCGAAAAGCCTCAGCGTCAATGATATCTGTATCATCCCTGATTTGAGCGGTCACGTTGCGCCTAGATACACGATCACCCAGTGAACCAAAGCCACCCATGCCCATAGACCACGATTCTCCCGTCATCGCTTGCGCAAGCGCGACCAATCCTTTGGGATCGATTAGCAATGCATCCGTCAACGCTCGGACCTCAGATGGGTCATTGTCCATAAATTCCACCCACCGATGAAGGATATAGAGCAAGTCCGGATGGCCTAAGAGGGTTCCGTCTGCAGCAGCTGAGCGTATTGCGTTCAATGCGCGATCTGTAAGCTCGGGCAAGGCAGCTTCCGTAGTGAGGCGATCTTCCTCCCGTGTGGGCCGCCGACCTTCACGTTCCTGGTAATCCCCTCTGGCCGAAGACACAAAGTCCACGAGCCACCCCAATGCCGCGCCTTTGGTTGCCTCCAGATAGGCTTTGGTTCGTTCTTGAATCGTAAAACGATCTCGCGTAAGGCGCCTTATGAGCCAGTGATAGCGAAGGTTCGTGTTCGCGATCGCCCACATCCCTTTTTCTGCATCCTTTTCTTGATCAATCTCGTCATGGATTTCGAATAGCGCGCTCAGCAGAGGCTCTACTTTGGGCTTTTCGATGCGCTTGCCGTGTGTGGTAAGCTCATCAAGGTATACTGGTACCATTGACTGCCCAGTCCGTCGTTCAACTTTGGACGCCTCCCGAAAGGCGGTCTTGATGAAGTCTTGATCGTTTGCCTTCTCGATCAGTTCATCAATCTGCTGCGCCGATAAAACTTCATCACTAAGCGAAAGCCGAAAATAAGTATCAAAGTGAGTTTCGACACAGACGCGACGTTCTGCGCTCCACTCGCTTATCCACTCACTGCCGTACCCCATGCTCTCAAGCCGAGGAAACAATCTCTGTAGGGAAGTCATCGCCAGTTCGCGTCGATCTTCAGCTACCCCTTTTAGGAACGGTTCAAATTGATTTTGATCATTCCCATTCGCGTCACCCTCTTGCCTACTCCCACACACAAGATGCTTGTTTGATTTGATGGATGCGAAAAGATTTGGCTCGTATAGCCGGAGTATTTCCAATGCTACAAAATCAGCCAAATTCACTTCGCCCGCAATCGCGGGCCATGTTACGCTGATAGCATTTTGAAACCGACTGACATGTCTTGGAGAAGTGATGTGCGGCGCAACGGCGTCATAAAAGACATTCATGAAACGTACGATCTGGTCTTCGTGAGGTGACCCACAAATTTCGGAAACCGATGCCAAAACGGCATTATTGAGGTCCGTTGGAAGTGGGGATGGAAGTTCAAATCCAGCCTGTATGATCTTCTCGAGAAAGTGAGGACCTTCGGATGGGAACTTCTCCCTAACCGCCTTTTCGGCGAGTTGCCGATCAAACACCACAAGGTACATCACATTGGGCAACCGGCCCACCGACTTGATCAGTCGAAAAACGGCAAGGGCTTCGTCTGGGCTCAACCGATCTAGATCATCAATAACGACAAGAAACCGCCGATCTTGGTTAGCTAGCACTTCGGCCAGCTTTTGAAAGGTTGTTTCTAAGGTATCGCCCTTAGGAAAGAAGCGTTTTGCGAAAGCGAGTCCCCCAGTGGCCAAACCCGCCAGCGGTCCCGCAGGGGTGAGTGCGATCGCTGGGCCGATTATTGGTCCAGCCTGCAAGATTCCACGCGCCAGGCGAGGAACGAGATCTTTAACTTTGTCTTTGAGCGTCGAGCCCAGCACGGCGTTGAGGTTCTGGAGGAACGCGAGCGCCAGCGCCTCTTCGCCCCTGTACCACCAACACCTGAACTCTGTAACAACAAGCTTAGGATCATTTGTCTTTCTCAGCGCTGATCTTATCAAATTGACTGCACTGCTTTTCCCAGAACCCCACGGGCCATTTAAAGCAATTGTGGTGCCAATCGGCTCCTCGATATTCAAGATGCTTTTCGCCAGCGCGGTAGCGAACGGGGTGACACCGTACTGATCGTCTTCACTATCTTCGATTGGACTATCGTTGAAATAATTCTTCATTGCCCCCCCCCCAAAAAAAACCGTTGGAAACCGCTTTCGATAGAACTAATTCGGATTCTCAAAACAATACGCCAACAGACCCGCAGATGGCTACTTCGTAGATGTCTAATACCCTACCAGAGAAAGACAGGCCCGGACCGGGGTTGCTAACCTATCCGTAGATGATGATGTCAGTTAGTCCTAATTGGAACATGCAAGCTGCCAGTCCGCCCCGGCCCTAAATGCATGTCCCCACTGTGCTGGAATTGCACCCATCGTGGCAAGCCCAAGGATGAAGCCGAGGTGAGGGGGGTGGACACAGAAAGGCCGACCCTCAGGCCGGCCCCTGTCATCTCGCTTTACCAAAAAAATCAACCAATCACAAAACCACCCGATAAAGCGCGAACCCGTTCTCGCCATCGCCCGCCGTTTCGATCTTCGCGCCCTTCACGTCGGCGATGTATTCCGCCGCGCGCGGGCCGGTTTCGAAGGTGGCGGTGGTGCCGGGCATGGGGGCGAAGGTCCAGTTGAAATCGGCTGACGGGTTGATCGTGCCCTGGTCGACGATGTAGCGCACGATCACGTCGCGGTTGGTGTCGGGGCCGACGAACACGATCACGTCGGAATTGATATCCGGGAAATTGCCGCCGCCGCCGGCGCGGTAATTATTGGTCGCCACCACGAATTGCTGCTCGGGGTCGATCGGCTTGCCGTCATAGGAAAGATCGATGATGCGGTGGCTGTCCGGATTGGTGAGGCTGCCGTCCTTGGCGTAGCGCGCCGGCTTCGACAGGTCGATCTGGTAGGTCACGCCGTCGATGATGTCGAAATTATAGGACGGGAAATCCGGGTTCAGCAGCGGGGCGTCGGTCGCGCCCGGTTCGATCTGGTTGAACATGCCGGCCGACATTTCCAGCCACTCGCGCACCTGCGCCCCGTTGATCAGCACGGCGCGGGCGGTGTTGGGATAGAGGTAGAGGTCGGCGACGTTCTTGATGGCGATGTCGCCGGCCGGGACCTCGGTATAGTAATCCGGACCGCCGCGACCGCCGGCCTTGAAGGGCGCTGCGGCGGAAAGCACGGGGAAGTCCTTGTATTCCGTGTCCTTCAGCATGTCCTTCGTGTACCAGGTCTGCGCCTGTGAGACGATCTGCACGGACGGGTCGTCGGCCACCAGCGCGAAATAGGATTGCAGCGGCGCGGATGTCTTGCCGACCGGGGTGCGGACATAGTCCAGCGTCGCCTCGTGATCGGCCTCGGCGGCGGCGATCACCGCCGCGTCGCTTTCGACATCGGCGACCACCTTGCGGTCCTCGGTGCGGTGGTAGATCGGCCGCGCCTCGGTGGTGAAATCGACGATTTTCCAGCTGTCGCCGTCCTTTTCCAGAAGCAGGTCGATCAGGCCCATATGCGA
>NZ_DEPM01000144.1:19814-97613 GCF_002358775.1 Martelella sp. UBA3392 | reverse complement strand
TTCAAATCCTGCCCCCGCAACCATCTTTACTTGCTCGGGGCGCAAGTTGTGATCAGATCCAGCCCCCGCAACCAACACTGTTTTATCAATCATATCAAAGGCTTCGCTCTCAGCCGGCGAGGCCTTTTTTGCTATTCTGCCCCGAAACACCCGTCGCAAGATGTGGCAGGCCCGCAATCGCACCATGAAGGTCGATATCGAGACCCGCGCCGTCTTGCGAAGGCGTCAGAAAATATTCTCGATCAGATCTCCGCGCTTTCTTTGCTGAACGCTGTGGGGCCAGCGTTCCTGAGGACGATAGTTGCCTCTCTCAAGCCAGTTGTCGGGGTAAGTTCGAAGCGTCAGCGCGTCAGCCCATATGAACGGGCAATGTTCTGAGCTTCTTTCGCGCCGTTCCGTTGTTGCCGAGTTGATAGATCGCGAAGCCGGCAGGATGAAAATCGAACGCGTCGAATGGTTGCCGTTCGATTTTTTCGAGGAAGTCCAGAGGCGCCAGGCCTGCGGTCATGTGGGCAATGAAATTCGCGCCGCTGTGAACCGGCACGTAGTTGGCGACATAGTCGAGCGTGTCGGCGTTTATATGCGGCTCATCCTCGGTTGTCACAAATGCGCGTGCGTCGCCCCGGTCCGCCGTGAAAGGCGCGACCGCATCGATCAAAGCGGATTGCAGGGTCAGTACCTCGGGGCCAGGCTGAACCACGGTAGCCGCAAGGCCATGGCCGGGTATGGTGGAAATCGGCATGTGGCCAAGTCCGGTCGCCTTGAACGACAGGCTGTCGCGCTTGACGGCTTGCACAACCTCCTCGACTGCGGCGAACAGTTCGGTAAGCCGCTCCGACCATACATAGCGTTGCAGCAATGTGATGTGCGGCATGTGCAGGACATCGAGCCCAAATCCCTCCGGGTATGCCTCGCGCAGCCGGCTGTTCTCGGCGCTGACCCGCTCAATCGCATTGCTGTCCGGTTCGACGAGGATGTCGATGGCTGTGAGGTCATTCATGTCGTACGCTCTTCGGTGAGCGCCACCCGCAATTCGCGGAGTGTCCCGCTCTCGATTTTCAGCCCGTCCTCAAAATATGCGTCCAGTGAGCCGAAGGTTCTCCGCATCTCCTCGAACGCCGCTTCCAGATAGGCGGGCTGAACCCCGAGCACCGGTTTCAGCAAATCCGGGTCGCCTCCGGCCGCCGCGAACCGGTCGAATACCGGCTGAAGGGCAGGCAATAGCTGCAGGTTGGTGAGCATGTAGTCCTGAAAGACATCCTCCTGCGAGACGCCCAGCAATGATAATGTCGCGGCAGCCGCCCATCCGGTGCGATCCTTTCCCGTTGCGCAATGGAAGAGCAGAGGCCGGCGGGTTTCGTCTGCCAGGGCCAGAAAATAGCGTCGAAAGGCGTCGAGGGCGCTCGGAAGGGAGACGATGTCGCGATATCCTTGCGCGAACAGGCTTTCGGCCTTTCCGTCTCCAAGAAGTTCACCCGCCTTTCGGGGATCGGCCATGATCATGGGAAGCATGGCGGGCGCCGCGTTCCGGGCATCGGCCAGGACGTCGCAAAAAAGCTGTGTCGCTCCGTCCGGCAGCCGGTCGGGCTGCGGTTCCCGCTCCGCGACCGTCCTCAGGTCCACAATGGTTCGCAGCCCGAGCCTCGCCAGGGCCTCCAGCCCGGCGTCGGCGACGGCATGAAGGTCGGTTGAGCGAAATATCAGGCCGGAACGCACCCGGCGCCCGTCCCCGGCAGGCCATCCTCCGAGATCCCGAAGATTGTGGACGGCAAGGATATCTATCTGCGTACCGGGCGGGTGCGTTGCGTGCATTCGGTTCTCCTGTTCCTGTTGCCCGGTCGCGCAAACCGCGCGGTCCCGTTCGCTTGGCCCCAATGAACCCTTGAAGCCGAGCTTTGCCGAAGCGGCAGGACAACAGATTTCGCGGGCCGCCGCCATTCATTTCACGCCACGGATCCGCTGCTTCCGCCTGATCCGGATTTCGCCATGACGGAAAAGGCGCTGAACGCATCGCGAACTTCGGGGCCGCGAACAGCGTTTTCTCCGGGCGGGGGGGACGAAAACTGTTCTGCGACGCCATGTGGCCAGTCTCTCGTCCGAAATTCCCGTGGTCCGAAGCCGGTTACCTTTCTGAACGCGCGCGCGAAATTGGCGGGGGAGGAATATCCCATTTCAGCCGAAACCGCGGTGATCGTTCCCTCGGTGTGTCGAAGCAGCTCGATCGCCCTCTGGGTCCTGATCGCATTCACCATGCCGCGAAAATCGGCGCTGGTCCGGTTCAGCTCGCGCTGCAGTGTCCGCACGCTGGTGTCCATCGCGCGCGCCGTGCTGTCCAGAGAGACGCGGCCGGTGCGGACTTGCGTGCGGATCTGCTCGATGACCACGTCCAGCAGATCGCGCGGAGCGCCGCCCCGCCTTGCTCTCATTACGTCCTCGATGGTGACGATCGATCTTGCGTCACGGCGTGCCGTCGCCGCGAGATGATGGCGTTCGATCACAACCGTCACTGCTCGCGCTCCAAAGATGACGGGGCACTGGAACACCGTTTCGAACGCTGCTGTCTGGCGGGGCTTGGCGATGTCGAGTTCCACCCGTAGCGGTTTCCAGTCGGCGGGCAGATAGGCTCTCATCACGCTGAGAAGCACGCCGGCCGCCGCAACCGCGATCGCGTCGTACCCCTCACAGCCGGCAAGGGCAAAAGCATAGCTGTATCGCACTTCGTTGCCAACAATGGCGACCGACATTCCATCGCCCGTGCTGTGATAGGGCAGGGCGGTGATCGCCCGCTCAATGGCAAGGCCCAGCGTTTCCGCGCCAAGTAGGTAGCGACCATAGCTGCCGTAATTGGCGGCATTCATCGCGGGCACCATCAGGATGCCGATATTGGGTTCGCCCGCCGCTTTTGCCGCGGCGTTCAGAAACGAGACCACCGCCGCATGCGGAATGAAACAGTTCTGATCTTCAAGAAGTTCGAGATCGAAGCCCGCGGCGCGATTGGCCTGCCGCAGCGCCCGCTCCCCCAGTTCCTGACGGACAAAGTAGGGTACGCCATGCAGTATGCGGCTGGAAATGACGGGTATTTCAGTCATATCTGCAAATCCTACGTCGGAGGCGAGTTTGGCGCAAAATGAGTGGTTGCGAATTTCTTTCGTTGCTACGTCTTGTCGTGTGGATGTTCCTGAGAAGCGAAGTCTCCTTCAGGGCATGCGCACAGATACGACCTTAGCCGCGTAAGCCACAGGCCATCGACACGTGAATATCAGGCGAGCCGATCAGTCGTCGCCCGTCATGTTTCTAATGGTCGTGCCTTTCACGCAAATGACAGATCTGGATACAGTTGAGATTCTTCTCCCTCAAGTAAAGGGAGAATATTTCGTCTTGCCTGTATCCCCAAGCATTTTCGGGCGGCATCGCCCGTCTTGATTGACCGGCAGCCATGCGCCGTGGCGAGCCTTGTGGAGCGCATTCATAAAAGTGGATGCCGGGTCTCGGTCCGGACGCGCATGAAAACAAAGAGAAAGAGCATCGCCGGTGATCCGGTTCTTCACCGTAAATGCTCCATGGAAGGATTGAGCTATGATGATGCAAACTGGCAGGCTTGCCGGCAAGGTGTTGCTGGGTCTGGCGGGGTCTCTCGTCGCATTTTCGGTGCAGACGGCCAATGCAGAAGACTGGCCAAGCATTGTCGAGGCGAAGCAGATCGCCGAGGAGGGCTACGTCTACGGGCTGCCGATCGTGATGAATTACGCGATCATGTACGACTATGCGGTCGATCGCGACTCAGATCAGTTCAAGGCCCCCTTCAACGAGATCAAGAACGAGGCGCGGGTCTACACTTACAAGGACACGACGATCATCAGTCCGAACAGCGATACGCCCTACTCGGTTGCGTCTCTCGATCTGCGGGCGGAACCGGTCGTTCTGTCGGTCCCGGCGGTCGACAAGCGCTACTACTCGGTGCAGCTGGTCGACGGCAATACCTATAATTTCGGCTACATCGGCAGCCGCGCGACAGGCAGCGACGCCGGCGACTACATGATCGCCGGTCCGGACTGGAGCGGGGAGACGCCGGAGGGTATCAAGAAGGTGTTCCGCGCGTCCACGCAGTTTTCGCTGGCGATCTATCGCACGCAGCTCTTCGGCCCCGATGACATGCCCAATGTCGAAAAGGTCCAGGCCGGCTACAAGGTGCAGACGCTTTCCGCCTACGCTGGCGAACCCGCCCCGGCGGCCGCCCCGGCCGTCGATTTCCCGAAGGTCGACAAGGAACTCGTCAAGACCAATTTCTTCGAATATCTGGACTTCGCACTTCAGTTCGCCCCCGCGTCTTCCGCCGAAACGGAGATCCGCGCCAAGCTCGCCAAGATCGGCGTCGGCCCGGGCAAGTCGTTCCAGTTCAAGGACCTGCCGCTTGAGCACCGGCTCGAAGTCGCGCTCGGCATGCGTGACGGGGACGAAAAGGTGAAGGCGTACCTCGCCGACAAGCTGTACAAGGCGAATGGGTGGTCGATAAGCGATCTTTGGGGTGATGCCGCGTTCATCGACGGCGACTGGATCAAACGGGCGGCGGGCGCGTCCGCCGGCATCTATGGCAATGATGCCGCCGAGGCGGTCTACATCCTGGGCAGGAACCTCGCCAATGGCGACCTGCTCGATGGCAGCAAGCAAAGCTATACGCTGACGTTTCCGGCAGGAGAACTGCCGCCGGTCGAAGCGTTCTGGTCGATCACCATGTACGACGGCAAGACGCAGTTGCTGATCGAGAATCCGATCAACCGTTACCTGATCAATTCGCCGATGCTGCCGGAACTGAAGAAGAATACGGATGGTTCGCTGACGCTCTACATTCAGAAGGACACTCCTGGCGCGGACAAGGAATCGAACTGGCTTCCGGCGCCGGACGGGCCGATCTATCTGGCGATGCGCATGTATTGGCCGAAGACCGGAAAACCCTCCGTCCTGCCGGTCGGGCAGGGTACGTGGCAGCCGCCGGCCCTCGAAACGGCGAAATAGGCAGATGGCCTCGCGCCGCTCATGTGGCGGCGCGACAGCCGGCGAGGACCGGGCCCGGCGCTTCCGTCCGGTCTTCGACGCGCAATGCCATCAAACCTTTCGGGACTGATGTTTCCGGATGGCGCAAGCGGTTTCAGGCGGAATGATGCCCACGTGGAGGAAAGAGAACAATGGTGCCCATGAAAAACCTGGTCTGCGTCACTTTTGCGGTGATGCTTGCGGGCGCAGTCCGCGCCGAGACGCCGCCCGTCATGAAGATGACGACGCCCATCCCTGAAGCCATTGTCACGCCGGAAAGCGTGGAGACCCGTCTTGGAACGCTGAACTTCTTCGACGGCTATCCGGACGATGCCACCGCGAACCTGGTCTACGACAACCTTGATTTCATGCGCGGCGTCGAGGCATTCCTGAACGCCATGCCCGGGGCTTCGGCGGAAGCGATGCGGGTCGGGTTTGCAAGCCAGGGCGCGGACAACAACCAGTCCGTTCTGGTTTTCGAGGATCTGATGGACTCGCATTCGCTGTTCCTGACCGGGAACACGGAAAGCGTCTACAATCTGGCCTGGCTCGACACCAAGGCGGGGCCGCTGGTGATCGAAACGCCGCCGAACATCCTCGGCTTCATCGACAGCCACTGGTTCGAATATGTCGGCGATATTGGCAATGCCGGTCCTGACAAGGGCAAGGGCGGCAAGTATCTGCTGTTGCCCCCGGGCTATGACGGCGAGGTGCCGGATGGCTATTTCGTGCTGCGCTCGCCCACCTACGGAAACCTTCTGTTCTTCAGGGGGTTCATGGAGGATGGAAGCACCAAGACGGCGGTCGACAACACCAGGAAGTTCACCAGGATTTACCCGCTGTCGGAAGCCGACAACCCGCCGCTGATGACCTTCATCAATGCGTCCGGAAAGGTGTTCAACACCATCCATGCCAATGATTTCCATTTCTACGAGGAAGTGAACGATATCGTTCAGCATGAACCGAACGATGCCTACCATCCCGAGGTGCTCGGTCAGCTCGCCGCGATCGGGATCGTCAAGGGCAAGCCTTTCGCGCCCGACGGGCGGATGAAGAAGATCCTCACCGATGCCGTGGCCGTTGGCAACGCCACGGCCCGCACGATAACCTTCAGGACACGCATCGAGGAGGCCTATTACTATCCCGACAGCGCCTGGTTTACCGGGTTCGTCGGCGGCAGCTATGAGTTCCTTCTTGAGCCCGGCGTTCGTTTCCTCGACGCCCGGACGCTGTTTCACTATTACGCGACCGGGATAACGCCGGCTATGGCGATCAAGCGCGTCGGCGTCGGTTCACAATATGCGGCCGCGACCATGGATGGCGACAAGAAACCTTTCGACGGCGGTTCGACCTACAGGCTTCATCTGCCCCCGAACATCCCGGCCAAGGATTTCTGGTCGCTCGTTGTCTATGACAACCAGACCCGCTCGATGCTGCAGACCGACCAGCCGTTTCCGAGCATCGGCAGTGACAAGAAGGATATCGTCGTCAACGCCGACTCGTCCGTCGATATCTGGTTCGGCCCGACGGCGCCGGAAGGCCACGAGACCAACTGGGTTCAGACGGTGCCAGGAAAGGGGTGGAATGTCGTGTTGCGGCTCTATGGTCCATTGGAATCATGGTTTGACAAGTCGTGGAAACCGGGTGAAATCGAACGGGTCGATTGAATGGATAGCGCTTCCGACGTAGGGATTGAGCGCCGGACGCCGGTATTTCCAAGCCGTCGACCCGATGGCCCGGCATCGTTTGTCTGAAAGCAGACCGATTGGGTTGGCGGCGTGAATTGGTTTTGAGTGGCCCTGGTGAACGAACAACCCATCGTCAGCGATCTCGTCGCGATCGTGCAAACATCCCTCGCTCCCGTCTTCCTGCTGGCGGGCACCGCGGGCTTTGTGAGTATCTATACGATACGTCTGGGGAGAGTTTCGGACCGTTTGAACGAGATTGCGGACAGCGGACGGGCGCTGCGCGAACAGGACCCGGACCTGCGGCTAAGGGCGCTGACGCTTGTGGTCGCCATGATCCTCGGCGCGGTTGCGGCGATCTGCACGGGAAGCGCGATCCTGAACCTGCTGGCCGGCGCGCTCGAGATCGGGTTGCGCGAGGAAAACCTGTTGTGGCTCTTCGGCGGCGCGATCGTATCGCTGATTGCGTCGCTCGTCGCATTTCTGTTCGAGCTGCTGGTCTGCGCCCGAACGATGTTGCGGCAGTTGAGAATGGATCGAATGCACAGATGGCATGAATGATCGGACAAGTCCGGCAGGACAAAGCCGGTGATGGCGGTTGAACAACCGATCCGCATGCCAACAACACTATGGGAGACAACATGAAAATCCGCCTGGTTTCGTCTCTTGCCGCGATCGGCGTCTGCCTGGCATTTCAGCAGGGTCGGGCAGCAGACATCTACCTGCCGATGACGCCGAACATCCAGGAGGCCTCCACGCCTGAGGGCTGGACGTTTACGTTCGCGCCGTATTTCTGGGCTGCCGGAATTTCGGGAGACATTGCCCAGTTCGGGCTTCCGCAAGTGAGCGTCGACGCAAGTTTCGACAATATCTTCGACCATCTCGATATCGGCCTGATGGCGATCGGCGAAGCGCGCTACGGGCCATACAGCGTGATCGGCGATGCCATCTATATCAAGCTGTCCGGTCAGACCGGTTCGCCGGTCGGAAACACCGCCGCCTCCGTCAAGCTGGAAACCAGCACTTTCGCAGGCCTGCTCGGCGCCGGCTACACCTTCGCGGAGGACGAGAAATACCGGCTTGAAGTCGTCGGCGGTCTGCGGGTCTGGTCCGTCGACAGCACGCTTTCCATCACCGGCGGCGTTTTCGACGGCCGGTCTAGAAGCGACAGCGCCACATGGGTGGATGCCATGGCGGGCCTTCGCGGCAGCTATTTCCTCACGCCGAAAGTCTATTTGACCGGGTGGGGCTTTATCGGCGCCGGCGGCGCCGATCTCGACTGGGATGTGGCTGCGACGATCGGCTACCGGTTCAACGACACGGTTTCAGCGGTTGCCGGATACCGCGCCCTCGGGGTCGACTACAACAGCGATGGCTTCGTCTTCAACGTTGTGGAGCAAGGCCCGATCATCGGGCTTTCGCTGCGGTTTTGAGTATCTCCTGCATATGATCCCGATGCCTGGGAAATCACATGCTTTCTTGACAAAGCGCATTTGGCGGCTGGCTTGGCCGAAGCAGTTCGATTAGGGTAAACGAGGGCGCGAATCCTGGGGGACGCGCGGTCGCCTTAGCAAGGCATGGTCCGTGGGATCAAGGGATACAGTGAGGTGGGGAATGGAAACGCAAGCACCTGAGCAGGTTGGCCATCTGCCGTTCTATATTACAGGGCCGGGCCAGACCGACGTTCTCATGGTCGGGATCATCATTCTGGCGCTTGTCGGGGTTGTGCTGATCGGTGTGTTCTATCTCTATCTGCACGCTCTGCCTGAACGGATGGCGCACAGCAGCAACGCCTTTCAACTGCAGTTGGTCGGCGTGCTCGCGCTCTTGTCGCTCTTCACCCACAATAACATATTCTGGATTGCCGCCCTCCTGATCGTGGCGGTGCGCATTCCCGATTTTCTCACGCCTGTCAATTCGATAGCGCATTCGCTGCACCTAATTGCCCATGGCCGGGACCTGCGCGAGGCGGACGTTCCGCAAAGCGAGGAGAAGGATCAGCCCGAAGTCCCGACGACCGAGGATGTCGCCCCCACAGCGGAAACGCCCGACGAGCCGCCGAAGAAGGAGGACGACGGTCATGCTTGAGCTGCTGTTCTGCTCTCTCTTTACAATTCTGCCCGATTTTCTCTACCGTCGCTACAAGCAGGGCAAGCGCCTCGGCCGCGAGATCAATCTCTTCACCGTCTGGTACGAATTGCGCTGGGGCATTACCGGCTGCACCGTGCTGACGATACTGCTGATCACAACGGTTTTCTTCTACCATCCGACGTCGACAACCGTATCCTCCTACTTCCGCACGGTCTCGATTCTGCCGGACACACCCGGCCGGGTGACGGAAGTCTATGTGAAAACCGGGGATACGGTGCAGGCCGGAGACGTGATCTTCACCCTGGATGACCGGCAGCAGCAGGCAGCGGTAAGCGCTGCGCGTGAGAAGGTTGCCGAGGTCGAAGCGCAGCAGGCCGTTGCCGAGCAGGAGCTTGAGGCGGCGAGAGCCACGGTCGAACAGGCGCGCAGCGCGCTTGATCACGCCCAGATCGAGCTGGATCGCAATCTGGGTCTCCAGCAGAGAAATGCGGATGCCGTGGCCCAAAGGGTCATCGATGCCTTGCAGAGCAGCGTTTCCGAAAAACAGAGCGCGCTGGATGTCGCCCTTGCAAATCAGCGCGCGGTCGGGGCGCGCATCGAAACCCTGCTTCCCACCCAGAAGGCAGGCGCGGAGGCCGCGTTGCAGGAGGCGGAAGTCGCGCTCGACCAGCGCAGCGTCAGGGCGGGTATTGCCGGCAATATCCAGCAGTTTCAACTGCGTCCCGGCGACGTCGTCAATCCGTTCGTGCGGCCCGCGGGCATCCTCGTGCCCCAGGATCAGGAGGAGGGTGTCTTTGTTGCCGGGTTCGGTCAGCTGACGGCACAGGTCATCCATCCCGGCATGATTGGCGAGCTGGCATGCGCCACCGATCCGTTCAAGATCATTCCGGTCGTTGTCGATGCCGTGCAGGACGTCATCGCGGCCGGTCAGTTCAGGCCGTCGGATTCGCTGATGGACGTCAATGATCGCGGCGGCAATCCAGGCACGGTCATCGTGCGGCTCAGTCCGCTTTATGAAGGGCAGGCCGCATCGATCCCGCCGGGCAGCGCCTGCATCGCCAATGTCTACACGAGCAATTACGACAAGTACAAGGACCCGAACATCGGCTTCGGTCACAGCCTGCTCTTGCACATGATCGATACCGTCGGCATTCTGCATGCGGCGCTGCTGCGCCTGGAGGTCGTCATGCTGCCCGTCAACCAGCTGGTCTTCTCCGGCGGCCATTGAGCGGGCAACGGGTGTCATCGAGAGAGGGTTGCAAAGATGGAGCTGTCGCTCCGTGGCAGCGCCTGCAGTTGAGGTGGGCGGTCAACCAAAGGCTCAGATTGCGCATCCTTGGAGGCGGCGAGTTGCATTGGAAAGGAATAGGGGCGGGAACAAGAGCAGTTCGAGATTCTGCGCTAAGACGGAACGAACAGCTTGATCCGGTATTATACTCTTTCGCTCTCCGACAGGCTTGAGATTGAGGTTCGCGGACATGCGCACAATCGGCTTGGTTTCGCCTCGGGAGGCGGCATCGGTTTCAACGAGGGTATCGGTCAATGTCGTGCTGTGAGCCACGCGAAGGCCTGCTCAAGGCTCCTCCTCGCGTCCGATCCAACTGGCAAGAACGGCGTCGATGCCCTTTGATGGCTTTGCCGGCGGGCGTTTGAAACTGCCGCGACTGGCGCCTTTGGGGTAGAGGCGGGCGAGGCCTGCGGCCTGGATGGTTGCGGACCTGATCGGGTCGATCAGCATGGCCGGGACGTCATTTTCGATTTCGCTTGCAAGGCCGGCGATCGGGGCGCCGGCGAGGATGAGGCTGTCTGCCTTTCGACTGGCGGTGATACAGGTCCTGAGCAGTGGCTCGCGAAGATCTTCGGCCACCGTGCCGATGTCTTCAAAGCTGTCCTCCGGCGTGAAGGTTCCGGCAAACCGGCCGCCGAGACCCATCCGTGTCACCTGTTCGCCGTACCAGGGGGCAAGTTGCGGTGTGAAGGTGACGAAGGCGAAGCGCTCCCCAAGAGAGAGCGCGGTTAGCATTGCCGCTTCGCTCATGCCGGTGACGGGAATATCGAAGAGCTCGCGGGCGGCACTGAGGCCCGGATCACCGAAGGCGGCAATGATTGCCGCATCGAATGTGCCTGCCTTCTCCGCCAGCATCGATAGCACCTCGGCCCCTGCAAGCTGGGCTTCCGCGCGCGAGGAGATATAGGCAAAGCCCCGGCTTGCGGTCATTGTCACGAGCTCCGCGTCGGGTGGCAGGACTGTGGTGGCCGAGGCGGCGAGGCGTTCCGTCAGGGCCTCCGTCGTGTTCGGGTTGATGAGCAGGAGTCGCATCAGTAGCCGAGCCTTTCCGGGAGCCATGTCACCACGCCGGGAAAAATCATGCAGACCAGCAGCACGGCATACATGGCGGCGATGAAGGGCCAGCTTTCGCGCACCAGTTCGCCCATCTTCACCCCTGTCACGCCGCAGATGACGAACAGCACCACCCCGACAGGCGGCGTCAGCATGCCGATCACCAGATTGAGGACAAAGAGAAATCCGAAATGCAGCGGATCGATGCCATATTGCAGGGCGACCGGGTGGAACAGCGGCACCAGCATGATGTAGGCGGCGTTCGATTCCAGAAACATGCCGACCACCAGCAACATCACGGCGATCAGGCAGAGAAAGGCGAACGGATTGTCGGTGAGCCCCTGCATGAAGCCGGCGAGCTTCATCGGCAGAAGGTCGATGGTGAAGAGAAAGGTGACGGTCGCGGCAAAGGCGATCATCGCGCCGACCAGCGCCGAGGTCTTCGCCGCATCGAGCAGCACATGCGGCAGGTCTGCGAGCTTGAGCCGCCGTGTAACGAAGAAACCGAGAAAGAGCGCGTAGCAGACACCGACGGCGGCCCCTTCCGTCGGCGTGAACACGCCGCCGACAATGCCGCCGATGACGATGACCGGCATCAGGAAGACGACGAGGTTGCGGCGTGTCTGGAGCCAGATATTCGAAAATGTGATGGGTTGGCCCGCCAGCGGATAGTCGCGCTTCCAGGCGATGAACCAGCAAAGCGCCATGAAGGTCAGAAACAGCAGGATACCGGGGATGACGCCCGACATGAACATGCCGCCGACCGAAACCGAGGAACCGGCCATGAAGGCATAGACGATCATGGCGCCGGATGGCGGGATGATCGGCCCGAGATTGGCGGCGGCAGCGACAATGCCGGACGAAAAGCCGAGGCCGTACTGCTTCTTCAGTGATGGCACCAGCGTGGAGGCAAGGGCGGAGGCATCGGCCACCGCTGCACCCGAGACAGAGGCAAGGCCCGCGCCGGAAACGATGGTGACCTGGGCCAGTCCGCCGCGCACACGGCCGATGAAGGCATTGGCGAAATCGATCAGCCGTTCCATGATGCCGCCCTTCAGCATCAATTCGCCGGCGATCATGAATAGAGGGATCGACATCAGCGGGAAGGAATTGACGGCGTTGAGAATGCGCGGCGCCACGACGTTGACGTCGAAGCCCGCGATCCAGAGCCCGACAAGCGCTGCAACGCCAAGCGAAAAGGCAAGCGGCATGCCGAGAAACGCAAGGGCCAGAAAGCTGGCGATGACGATCAGGCTCATGGGCTTGGCTCCGCCGGATAGAGCGAAAGATAAAGAAGGTGAAGCGTGGCATGGGCCGCGCCGATGATGATCGGGAAGAAGAAGACGCTCGAGGTCAGATCGATCGTGCCGAGGCGCTCCGACCAGGTGACTTGCGCGGTGATGATCGCAGTCCAGAACACGATGATCATCAGCACCGCGGCGATGAGGTTCATCAGCCGCGCCAGGGTCCGGCGCGGCATGGCCGGCAGGCGGGAGACCAGCATGTCGATGCTGACATGGGTTCCCTCGCGAATGCCGAGCGGGATGGCGATGAAGATCGTCGCGACGAAGGCGAGCCGGCTGATTTCATCGGCCCAGTCGAACGAGCTGTTGAAGACATAGCGCATCACCACCTGGGCAGAGACGACGATGACCATGACGGCGGCGCTCGTCATGACGAGGATGCGGGCGCACCAGTCGGCGCCCGCAAGGATTTTTGAGAAGAGGTGGTCGAAAACCATCGGTTTACATATTGGATTTGGCGGTTTCATCATCGAGCAGCTGGACCAGATCGGGGTCGATCCTGCTCTTCGTGTCGGCGGCCACGCCTGCAGTCTTCTCGCGCAGTGCTGCGGCCAGTTCGGGTGAAACCTCGGTGAAAGTCATGCCTTTTTCGACAAGCTGGTCAAGCCCTGCGGCATCCTGCTCTTCGGCGAGTTCGCGCTGATAGGCGATCGCCGTGCCCATGGCATCGATGACGATCTGCTGGGTATCGCTGTCGAGCCCTTCAAACCATTCCTTGTTGCCGACAACGGAGATGAAGTCGAAGAAGTGGCCGGTGTTGGAGACGTATTTCTGCACTTCGGCATAGCCGGCGACATTGATGATGGCGAAGGGGTTTTCCTCACCGTCGATAACGCCCTGTTCGAGCGCGGAATAGAGCTCCTTCACATCCATGGCGACCGGATTGGCACCAAGCGCGCGGAAGGTGGCGAGATGGGTCTCGTTTGGCTGCAGGCGGATTTTCAGGCCCTCGATATCCTCGACCGTCTCGATCGGGCGTACATTGTTGGTGAGCTGGCGGAATCCGAGCTCCATATAGCCGAGCGACGTCATGCCCTCATCGGCAAGCTTTTCGTCAAGCGCTGCACCCACGGGGCCATCGACGATGGAAAAGGCCTGTTCGCGATCCTTGAACTGGAAGGGCAGGCCGATGATTTCGAGACCGGGCACTGTGCGGGTGAGGTAAGCGGTGCCGACCCACATCATCTCGATAGAGCCGAGCTTCACGGCTTGCACGTTTTCCGCCGCGCCGCCGAGCTGCTGGGCGGGGAAAATGTTGACGTCGATTTCGCCATTCGACAGGCGCTCGACCTCTTCCTCGAATTTCGCCATGGCGAGCGATGAGGAATGTTCGGCGGCAAAGTTTCCGGCGACGCGGATGGTCTGCTTGGCATGAGCGGCGGTGACGCCCGAAAGGGCGAGCGCCGCGGTGGCGAAAAGGGCAAGGACTGTTTTCATGGCTGGGTTACTCCAGGGTTTCAGCTTGGGCTAGGGAGGAGGCGGGCGAACCACCGAAAAGCCGGTTCACTCGCGATTCAATCACCGAGGCGATTTCGGCCAGGGTCAGGGCATGTTCTTCGAGCGCCGAGTGATCGAGGCGGCGCGCGAAGGTCTCGAACAGCGTCCCGAGGTCGGGAACGCGGTGAAGGGCGATGATGAAGGGGTAGCCGAAGCGGGCGCTGTAGGCCGTGTTGAGGGCTGCAAGCCGCGCCGCTTCTTCCCGCGAAAGAGCAAGCAGGCCGAGGCGCGCCTGTTCGCCGGTGGAGGCGGCGGTCATGCGGCCGGCCATGGCCTCGCTGCCGGCCAGTTCGGGGTGGACGGCGAAGAGGGCGCGCTGCCGCTTCATGCCGGAGCGGTAGATCGTCTCCATCAGCGCTTCGGCAAGCGCCGCGCTGTCGGCGAACGGCCTTGCCGCCAGGCTGGCCTCGCAGACCCAGGCCGAACGCTCGACAAGCGGCTCCATTATGGAAAGCGCCTGGTCATCTGCTGCGGCGTTGAGGGTCATTATGGCGCTGTTCATGTCTTTGGCTGCCCGGTCTGATTGCAATGCACTTCTGTTGACCGCAATGCTACGCGCATTCCTTCATGACAATCCATGATATTAAAGGTAACTCTCCATTCTAATTTATAGTATGGTCGGTCATGGCACTTCATCTCGTACCCCGCAGTCTCCAATATGTCGAAGCGGTGTCGACCCATGGTTCGATCCAGTCGGCTTCGCGCGCCATCGGCATCGCGGCCTCGGCCATCGACCGGCAGATCAAGCTTCTGGAGGCGCGGCTCGAGGTACAGCTCTTCGACCGCACCGCCACCGGCATGTCGCTGTCACCCGCAGGCGAGATGTTCGTGGTGTTGGCAAGGCGCTGGAATGCCGACGAAAACCGCATCTGGTCGGATGTGAAGCAGATGCAAGGCGTCAATCTCGGCCATATCCGGCTGGTGGCGATGGACAGCCTCGCAAACGGCGTGCTGCCGCGCTTCCTGCATCATGTCGCCGACGTCTATCCGAAAGTGCGCATCGACGTCGAGATCGCCACGCCGGATGATGCCGTGACGGCGCTTCGGGCTGACGAGGCCGATATCGCGCTGGCTTTCAACATGAAGCCCCAGCGCGACATACATGTCCTCTGGACCGACGACCTGCCGCTCCATTGCATCGCCGCGCCCCGCCATCCGATCGCCGGCCGGAAGGAGGTGAAGCTTGCCACCGTGCGCGACCACGCGATTGCCGTACAAAGCCCGGCGCTGGCGATCCGGCGTATACTGGAGGCCCATCACGGCTGGATTTTTTCCGAGAACCGCCCACCCGTGGTGACCAATTCGCTGCAGCTTCTAAAACAGCTCGTCCTTTCCGGCAGCCATGTGGCGCTGACCTCCGAACTCGACACCGCCCAGGAACTGCTCGACGGCACGCTGGTCGCCATTCCGGTGAAGGGGCTCACCATCGGCCCGCAAACCATCTCGCTCGGCATCAGCGCCCGCCGCCCCCTGCCACTGATCGCCACAAAGGTGGCCGATCTTTTGACAAAGGATGTGGCTGGGATCCTCTCGGAAGTGCGCGCAAGAGAGACGAAGGCGTGACGATCCCGGGCGCGCGTGTTGTCCGGTTTGTTATCTTTCAGACCGAAATTCCTGACATGGTGGCCTGAAGGCAGGCCGCAGGCCAGTTCTGCCAAACTTGAGATGCCCAACGTCCGGGCTGACAAAACAGTGTCCAAATTCTGCACCGGCAACCACCGATACAGACAAACCCGTAGACAGGAGCTGACCCAGTTCGCCGTAAAGCGTGACGACGTTGTATCCATAGCAGAGCCCGCCGCCGGAATTGCCCTCCTCAACGCGGCACGAATGCCGCGATGCGTCCTGGCGGCGAGGTCCTTGGGGAAAAGCAACGCTCATCGTGCCCTTCAGACCCACATAAAGCTCGCTGACTTCCCTTTCGGAAAGCGTGACGGTGGGTACGCCGGCAAACTTCAGATGCTTGTAGAAGGTGGCCATCGGCGCAACGATAGGCTCCAGATCCTTGCGGCTCAACCCCTGCTGCACCATGCGGAATTTGATCGCCTCGACCGGATTGGGCGGGTCCATTGGGTGGTGCTCACTTCATAGACATTGATCAGCGTCGCCAGCGCATCGAGCCGACCGCCCTCGGGCGTTTCGCTCTTCGCCCCCAGAGGCGTTCGACTTCCTCAAGCGCCCCGTCGTAAACCGCGTCTTCAAGTCCTACGAGGACATCGTTGGCCACTGCTGCTACGCTTGTCATCTTCCTTCGGCGATAGTTTAACCTCCTTGTCGCCGATCCTGACGATCCGTTTGAGGAGATCGACGGAGAGCGCGATGAAGGGTGCGCTCGTTCTTTTTCGACCACAAGGAAGCGGCAGTCCGACCGGCTATCGGTATTTTGGGACAAAGAGCGGGGCGTCCATTTACGGCGTGACGGCTGAGCGTGGGAAAGTAGAATTTCGCTAGACATTGCGAAATGGGCCATTAACGGCTTGCTGAGCCGCCTGACCGATATCTGTGATTTGTGGCGCGGCGAAGTCAGGATTGATGACTGGTCCGGGTGCCGCGATCGTGGCGAACTTCACGCAAGACCGCCCCGTGCGACACCTGTCAGTCGTCGCACATCGTGATCGTGGCGTAGATCTGCCCGGCGTCGGTGGCGGATCTGATGGTCTTGAGTGTTTCGGAAGACCGCAATTTGCGGGATATCGCGGATAAAAGCTTCAGGTACTCTGCCTGGTCGCCGGGCGGCGTGAGGATCAGACAAATGACATCCACGGGTCGATCGTCGATCGCTTCAAACGCGATCGGTCTCGCAAGCCGGATCAGGAGCGCAAACGGCGCAGCCACGCCTTCAACCGGCGCGTGAGGAATGGCGATTCCGGCGCCGAAACCTGTTGATCCCAGCTTCTCGCGATGCTCCAACGCGCCAGCAATGTCCGATCGATCGACGCCCAGGACCTGCGCCGCCCGATTGGACATCAGCTGCAGAAGGTTGGCTTTGGAGGCGGCAGATACATCGATCAGGACATCGTCCGGCCGCATGACTTCGGAAATTTTCATATACTACTCACTTCCAGTGCTTGACCCCGT
Organism: Martelella sp. UBA3392; assembly: GCF_002358775.1. Classification (NCBI taxonomy): domain Bacteria; kingdom Pseudomonadati; phylum Pseudomonadota; class Alphaproteobacteria; order Hyphomicrobiales; family Aurantimonadaceae; genus Martelella; species Martelella sp. UBA3392. The sequence goes on along the minus strand of NZ_DEPM01000144.1, from coordinate 80,586 downwards.
GGGCTGCGCTCGCGGGCGCTTCCAGGTCGATATCAGTCGGCTTCGCGCAGCCGGTAACCGACGCCCGTCTCCGTCGTGATGTATTGCGGCTCGTCGGGGCTCAGTTCGATCTTCTGTCGCAGTTGGCGGACATAGACGCGGAGATATTGGACGTCGGCGGAGCCGCCCCAGACCGCCTCGAGCAAGTGCCGATGGGTGATGACCCTGCCGGCGTGTTGCACGAGAACGCGCAGGATGTCGTATTCCTTCGGCGACAGCTTGATCTCCTTTTCGCCGACCCTGACGATCCGCTTGACGAGATCGACGGAGAGCGCGCCGGTCTGGAAGACCGGACGTTCGCCCTGTTGCTGGAGCTTGTGACGCAAGGCGACGCGGATGCGCGCCGCCAGTTCCTTGGTGCCGAAGGGCTTGGTGACATAGTCGTCGGCGCCGAGCTCCAGCGCCCTGACGATGCCGGCTTCGTCTGTCCGGCTCGATAGGATGATGATCGGCAGTTCGACGCCTTCGTTGCGCCATCTGGCCAGGAGGTCATGTCCTGGCATGTCGGGAAGGCCGAGGTCCAGGATGATCAGGTCGGGCTCGCCTGCGGCGACGCTCTCCATCGCCTCCCTGGCATTCATCGCTTCGACGACCTTGTAACCTTCGACCGACAGGCCAACGCGCAGCAGTTTGCGGATCGGCACTTCGTCATCGACAATCAGTATCCGGATGGTTGGATTGGTCATGATGCATCTCCCAATCTCGGCGGGTTCGCCGGCGTCGGCATCCGGATCGTGAAGACGGCGCCGCTGCGATCCGTCCTGTTGGCGGATGTGATCGTACCCCCCATCGCCTCGACGAACCCCCTGCATATCGAAAGGCCCAGACCCGTGCCGGCGAGAACGTGGTCCCGCTTGCGCGCACGGTGGAAGCTGTCGAAGACCCTTTCCAGGTCGGCCGGCGGAATGCCCGGTCCCTCGTCCAGTATCTGGATCATCACCCACTTTCCGTCCTTCCACGCTCGCATCCGGATCGTGGTCTGCGGTGGCGCGTATTTCGCCGCATTGTCCAGGAGATTGAAGATCACCTGCTCGAACAGGACGGGATCAACCTTGAGCATGGGAAGATCCACCGGCAGTTCGGTGCGGACATGATGCCGCGACAACATCTTTTGCGCCCGGCGGAGCGCCGATCCCACCATGTCGTCGAGATATTGCAGCGAGGCGTTCGGCTCCATCGCGCCGGTTTCGATCCGCGACATGTCGAGGAGATTGGCAATGAACCTGTTCAACCGTTCCGACTCGTCGACGATCGTGGAAAGCATGTCGTTGCGATCCTGTTCGCTCAGTGCCGCCGAATAGTCACGGAGGTTTCCGGCAGCACCCAGAATGGCCGCCAGCGGCGTCTTGAGGTCGTGCGATATCGAGGCAAGCAATGCGGAGCGCAGCTTGTCGGCTTCCGCGGCCAGCCTTGCCTTGTCGACGTCCGCGACAAGCTGGATACGCTCGATCGCAACCGCTGCCTGGTCGGCCAGCGCATCCAGCAGCCGCTGTTCTTCAGGCGTGAGCAGCGGTCCTTGCCTGTCACTGTCAAGGCCGACAACGCCGACCGGCGTCTCGCCTGTGGTAAGGGGGACATAGAGGCGGGCGGCGCCCGGCAAGGTGTCCGCCCCCCGTCCGGCCGGTCGGTTATGTTCCAACGCCCAGCGTGCCGCCGCGATGTCGGCATCGACAAGCGTATCGTCCGGAGGCACGCCCGCCCTGACCGCCACCGTGCCGTTTTCCGGCAGAAGGATGATGATGCGCGCCTTGAGCATGGAGGCCATCTGATGGGCGGATGCCCACAGCACGTCATCCAGCGTACTTGCTCCGGCCAGTTTCCGGCTGAATGAATAGAGCGCTTCCGTCGTTCGGGCCCGCGCCTTGGCGGCGATCGTCTGGGCCCTGGCGCGCGCGGCGACATTCGACACGATCACGGCCACGATCGTGAAAAACACGACGGAGATGATCTCGCGCGGTCGCGAAATCAGGAATGTATGATAGGGATTGGTGAAGAAGAAATTGTAGCAGGCGGCCGACAACACGCTGGCGTAAAGCGATGGCAACAGGCCGAACCAGACGGCGACGGTGACCACGCCGGTCAGGAATATCAGCGCGATGTGTTCGACGCCGAGCCAGGGCCAGAGCGCCAAGCCGAAGCCGACCGCCATCGCAACGACCATCGTCGCTTTCAGATAGGCCTTCCAGTCCGGACGCGAACGCGGTTCCGCGACCGCGACGGAGGCTCTGGACGCCGGCACGCCGCCAGGCTTGCTTCCGGCCACCACATCGACGCTGATGTCGCCGGCATGACGGACAAGTTCGTGAACGACGGAACCATGCAGGATCTCGAACCACCGAGACCGCTCGCTCTTGCCGATGACGATATGGGTGATGTTGTTGGCGCGGGCATAGGCCACGATATCGGCGGCGACACGACCGCCTCCGCCGGGAACGGTCACCGCATCCCCTTCGAGGCTCTGGGCCAGACGCAGCGCCGCGGCGATCCGATCCCGACCATCATCGTCCAGGCTCTGCGTGCGCCGCCCTTCGACATGGAGCGCGACCCATGGCGCGTGCAGTCGATCCGCGAGCCTTTTGGCGTAACGCACGAGCCCTGACGAGCACGGATCCTCGTTGACGCAAACGAGGATCCGCTCGCCGGCCGGCCACGGACCCTCGATCGCGCTCTGGCGCATCTGGGAGAGGAGTTGCTGGTCGACGCGCTGGGCCGTCTGGCGCAAGGCCAGTTCGCGCAGCGCTGTCAGGTTCCGCGGCGAGAAATAGTTCTCGATCGCGCGCTTGGCGGTCCTCGGAACATAGACCTTGCCTTCATTCAGCCGCTTGATCAGGTCGTCGGGGGTAATGTCGATGATCTCGACGTCATCGGCCTTTTGGAGAATGGAATCGGGAAGCGTCTCCCGGACCCGGATGCGCGTGATCTGCGCGACCACGTCATTCAGGCTCTCCAGATGCTGGATATTGAGCGTCGTATAGACGTCGATGCCATGGTCGAGGAGTTCGAGAACATCGAGATATCGCTTGGGGTGTCGGCTGCCCGGCGCGTTCGTGTGGGCCAGTTCATCGACAAGCACCAGCGCCGGACCGCGTTCCAGCACCGCATCCAGATCCATTTCCTCAAGGACCCGGCCCTTATATTCGATCTTCGTCCTTGGAACGATCTCGAAACCGCGAACCAGGGCCTCGGTTTCCTTCCGGCCATGGGTTTCGACCACGCCGATGACGACATCGTCGCCATCGGACTTCCGGGCGCGGCCGGACAGCAACATTTCGTAGGTCTTGCCGACGCCCGGCGCGGCGCCCAGAAAGATCTTCAGGCGACCGCGTGTTTCCTGCTCCGCCTTTTCCAGCAGCGCGTCAGGAGAAGGCCGTGTATCGCGCGCTGTCTCTTCCGATCCCATCTCGTTATTCCCGCCACGTTGAGGCCATCAAATGCAACCACCCGATAGTGCAGTCGCTTGTCGAGCCGTCCGCCGTTCCACTTCCATGAGGCCGCCTTCGCGTCTGCGAACCCTCGATCCCGAAGACGGCTTCGATGGACATGTCATCGCATAGGTATGGCGCTTTTGGTCTGCGGACAATCACGCTCAGTTCACTGCGTCCAGTGCGATGTTGAGTTCAAGGACGTTGACGATGCGGTCCGTGCTGAGGAAGCCGCCGGGCGAGAACGCCGCCTTGCGGACGAGTTCCTCGATCTGTGCCCTCTCCAGTCCACGCGCGGTAGCCACGCGTCCGGCCTGATAGAGTGCGCCCTCTTCGGAAATGTGCGGATCAAGACCTGCTCCAGATGCGGCTGCGAGATCGGCAGGCAGCGGGTTGTCTGGGGTCGCGCCGTAAAGTTCCGCCATCGCGCGACCGCGGTCGGCGATACCGGCGCTCGTCGGCGACTTGTTGCTGCCGCCGGCGCCCGCGCCGTTATAATCGACGGCTGAGGGCCTCGGCCAGAAGTAGCGGGGTTCGGTGAAGGCCTGCGCCACCTGGCGGCTGCCGATGACCGCGCCGCTTTCGCCGATGATCAGCGAACCATTGGCCGTGTCGGGGGCGATCGCCCGGGCCACGGCCCAGACGGCTGTTGCATAGCCCGCGACGCATATCAGCATGGTCGCCGCGGCAATGCGAATACTTGAGAGCAGAAGTTGCATCGTTCGGATCTCCGGATCAGTTCATGAACATGACGTGTTCGGCAATCGGGCCGAGCGTCGCCGCCGGGAAGAAGGTGAGTGCACCGATGACGAAGATCGTCGAGGCGAGCATGGTCGCGAAGACGCCGCTTTCGACGCTGAGCGTGCCGCTCGATTCGACGCTGCGCCGTTTCGCCGACAGCGAACCGACGATCGCGAGCGGCAGGATGATCGGAATGAACCGCGCGAAGAGCATCACGATCCCGGTCGCGATGTTCCACGGAACGGTGCCATCGCCGAGCCCCTCGAAGCCGGAGCCGTTGTTGGCACTGGCCGACGTAAACTCGTAGAGCATTTCGGAGAAGCCGTGCGGTCCGACATTGTTGAGCGTGTCGGCGCCCCACGGCGTTGCGGCGAAGATTGCCGTCCCGCCCAGGATGAAGAGGCCATGCGCCAACAGGGCGAACAGCGCGAACTTCACCTCCCGCGCTTCCACGCGCCAGCCGAGATATTCCGGAGTCCTGCCGATCATCATCCCGGCAATGAAGACGCCGACGACGATATAGAGGAACATGTTGATCATGCCGACGCCGACGCCGCCGAAGGTGGAATTGAGCCACATGCCGACCATCGGCATCAGGCCTGTCATCGGATTGAGGCTGTCATGCATGGCCCCGACCGAACCGTTCGAGGTCGAGGTCGTCAGCACCGACCAGAGCGGGCCGCCGGTCGCGCCGAAGCGCAGTTCCTTGCCCTCGAGATTGCCGACGGTCTGCTCGATCGGCAGGTTGGCGAAGGCTTCTGTCGGCGCGGATTCGAAATAGACCGCGCCTGCGATCTTGACCACGATGAAGCCCAGCATCACCGCGAAGATCACCATGGCGTGGCGCTTGCGCTCTATGATCCGGCCGAACATCCATACGCAGGCCATCGGGATCAGGATGATGGCAACCATCTCGATGATATTGGTCCAGAAGCTGGGGTTCTCCAGCGGATGGGTCGAGTTGGGACCGAAGAAGCCGCCGCCATTGGTGCCGAGCTGCTTGATCGACACGAAGGCGGCGACCGGGCCGCGGGCAATGATCTGCTGCACGCCTTCCAGCGTGGTCGCAACCGCCGCCCCATCGAACGTCATCGGGACGCCGCCGAGAACGAGGAGGATGGCGAACACGAAGGCGACCGGCAGCAGGACGAGAAAGGACGCGCGCTGCAGGTCAACGAAGAAATTGCCGAGCGGCTTGCCGGCAAGACCGCGGGCGAGCGCGGCAAGCGCCGCGATCCCGGTGGCCGCAGACACGAACTGCAGCCACATCAGCCCGCCGAGCTGCGACAGGTAGCTGAGCGATACCTCACCCGAGTAATGCTGCAGGTTGGTGTTGGAGGTGAACGAGGCCGCCGTGTTGAAGATCAGGCTGCCCTCCAGCGCGCCCTTGCCATCGGGATTGAGTGGCAGGGCCTGTTGCAGGGCGAGAAACCCGAAGGTGACCACGAACATGACCACGTTGAAGGCCAGCATGGCGACCATGTAGCGCTTCCAGTTCTGGTCCTGCATGCATGTGGCGCCGCCGATCGACTGGAACAGGCGGGGGAAGCCGCCGGCCTCGCCCCTGTTCGGGTCCATGGCCCATTTCATGTAGCGGCCGAGCGGCCAGGAGATGAGCGCCGTGCCGCCAACGACGAGGACGACGAAGATTATGGATTGAATGAACATCGAGAAGTCTCCGACATCGTTGGAAGATCAGGCGCGGTCGACGGCGTCGGTCATGACGAGCAGAAGCCCGAAGACCGCCAGTCCGAGAACGAGATAGAGGATGGTCATGTGTCGCGTTCCTTGTGGTCAGGCGAGGCCGATGGCGGTGATGACGAGGTCGATCGCCTTGATGCCGATGAACGGCACGATCAGGCCGCCAAGCCCGTAGATGAAAAGATTGCGCCTCAGGAGCCCGTCCGCGCCGATGGCCTTGTAGGCAACGCCTTTGAGCGAAAGCGGGATGAGGGCGATGATGATCAGCGCGTTGAAGATGATCGCCGACAGGATCGCGCTTTGCGGCGTTGCGAGCCCCATGATGTTGAGCACGCCGAGTTGCGGATAGAGCGCGATGAACATGGCCGGCACAATCGCGAAATACTTCGCGACATCGTTGGCGATCGAGAACGTGGTCAGCGCCCCGCGGGTCATCAGCAACTGCTTGCCGATCTCCACGATCTCGATCAGCTTGGTTGGATCGGAATCCAGATCCACCATGTTGCCCGCCTCGCGGGCTGCGACCGTGCCGGTGTTCATGGCGACGCCGACATCGGCCTGGGCGAGGGCGGGGGCGTCGTTGGTGCCGTCGCCGCACATAGCGACGAGCTTGCCCTTGGCCTGTTCCTCGCGGATCAGCGTCAGCTTGTTTTCCGGCGTGGCTTCGGCGAGGAAGTCGTCGACGCCGGCTTCCGCCGCGATCGCCGCCGCCGTCATCGGGTTGTCGCCGGTGATCATCACCGTGCGGATGCCCATGCGGCGCAGTTCGTTAAAACGCTCGCGAATACCCCCCTTCACGATATCCTTGAGATGGACGACGCCGAGCAGTTTGCCTTCCTTGACCGCGGCAAGCGGTGTGCCGCCTGTCTTGGCGATGTCGTTGGCGATCGTCTCGAGTTCGCGTTTGCTTTCGGCGCTGGCGCGTGTCGACCCATTTGCGGCCGATGCCTGTTCGACATATTTGAGAACGGCATCGACGGCGCCCTTGCGGATCGATGACCCATCGAAGTCGACGCCCGACATGCGGCTCTGCGCCGTGAACGGCACGAAGGTCGTGTGAAGTGACTGCATGTCTCGCCCGCGAATGCCGTATTTCTCCTTGGCGAGCACGACGATGGAGCGGCCTTCCGGCGTCTCGTCGGCGAGCGAGGCCAGTTGAGCGGCATCGGCTAGTTCCTTTGCGGTGACACCCTTGACGGGCCGGAACTCGGTCGCCTGACGGTTGCCGAGCGTGATCGTGCCGGTCTTGTCGAGCAGCAGCGTGTCAACGTCGCCTGCCGCCTCGACGGCGCGGCCGGACATGGCAAGCACGTTGAAGCGCGCCAGGCGGTCCATGCCGGCGATGCCGATGGCTGAAAGCAGCGCGCCGATCGTGGTCGGGATCAGGGTCACGAACAGCGCCACCAGCACGATGATCGGAATGGAACCGCCGGCATAGGCGGCGAAGGCGGGGATCGTCGCCGTCGCCATGACGAAGATCAGCGTCAGGCCGGCGAGCATCACGTTCAGTGCGATTTCGTTCGGCGTCTTCTGGCGCTCGGCGCCTTCGACCAGGGCGATCATGCGGTCGATGAAGGTCGATCCCGCCTCGGCGGTGATCCTCACCTTGATCCAGTCCGACAGCACCTGCGTGCCGCCGGTCACCGCCGAACGGTCGCCGCCGGATTCACGGATGACCGGCGCGGACTCGCCCGTGATCGCCGCCTCGTTGACCGAGGCGATGCCCTCGATGATCTCGCCATCGGACGGAATGATGTCGCCAGCCTCGACCAGGACGATGTCGCCCGTCTTCAGGCTTGTGCACGGCACGAGCTTGGTCTCGTCGCTCTCAGAATTGGCAAGCAGCTTGGCCTGCGTCTCGGTGCGCGAACGGCGAAGCGAATCGGCCTGCGCCTTGCCGCGTCCCTCCGCGACCGCCTCGGCGAAGTTCGCGAACAGGATCGTGAACCAGAGCCAGAGGATGATCTGGAAGGAGAAACCGAGGTCGCCCGCGCCGGTCGCGACGTCTTTGAGAAACAGCACTGTCGTCAGAACTGAGACGACGCCGACGACGAACATCACCGGGTTCTTCGCCAGCGTACGCGGATTGAGTTTCTTGAAAGCGCCCCCAAGTGCGGGGACAAGGATGCGAGCGTCGAAGAGACTCGCGGATCGGGACTGGCTCATGCGTGACTCCAGCATGTTAATGAGTGACGGTTCGGTCCGTTCAGCCGCACCCGAAAAGCGCGGCGGAAAGCCGGGCGACAAGCGCGATCAGCACCGTCGCCAAGGTCAAGGCGAGGATGACGTCCGATGCCCGCAGCGGCTTTCCTGCCTTGGGGGGGTGTGCTGCTTCGGATCGAGGGATTTGCGGATCTGGCGAAGCGGCGTTCCTATGGTCCGTGCCGGTTTCATCGGACTGGACCTTCGGGAACTCAGAAGCGTTCCGGCCGAAGCAGCGCGTAGATCAGATAGGCAGCGACGAACAGCGTCACCGCACCGCTCAGAGCATACTCGACGATCATTTCTCACCTCTTCTCGTATGCGGGGCCTCTATTTGCGCCACGCATTTGCAATGCAGGTCATCGCCACAAGTTCGGATGCGCTATGGGGAGCTATGGGAGCGCCAGTCGCATTCCGGCCGATTACCGATGATGGCAAGAATATGGCGCGGAACCGCATAAGGGTTCGAGAGAGGGGGAGAGGCCAAGACATAAAAATCTCATAGGAAAAACGCGACTTCTCGATCGGCCGCAGGTCGCATATCGATCGATGTCGCGTCTTGGAGCGACCTACTGAAGGAGCGGGCGGTCCTCTGGTCCCAGTGTCCAGTTCCGGCCCGGCAGCAGTGCCGTTTTCCAAATTTCAGACCGGCGATGGCTGAACCGGCGATGCATTGCCGGGCGTTTCAGTCGTCCAGCGGCGCCAGCAAAGCGTCGATATCGTCCTTCGTGACACTCGCCAACTCCGGTGGATTCCACCTTGGCGCGCCGTCCTTGTCGATCAGGATGGCGCGAACGCCCTCGGCAAAATCATGTTCGCCGACAACCCTGACCGCGGAATGGAAGTCATCGGCCAGCACCTGCTCGATGGATTGGTCGCGTCCGTTCGTCATCCGGCGCCAGGTCAGGCGCAAGCTGGTTGGCGAAGCGCGCCGCAAAGCGGACTGCGCCTGTGCGATCCATTCCGCCTCTCCGGCTGCCGAGGCAATTCCGTCCATGACCAGGTCAAGATCCTCGCCTGCAAACAGGTGGTCTATGGCGGCCAGCCGTTCGGCCAGTTGTCCGGCTGCGGGAACTGCGGCATGCGCCTCGATGATTTCGTCTATCAGATGTCGGTCCAGCGGGCCGGCGGCCTCCAGTGCTGAGACGAGGCCATTGAAGCCGGCTTTGGGGACATGATGCGTGGCCAGTCGGGCGGTCAAGGCGTCGGCTGCGCCTATTTCAAGCCCGGTCATGGCCAGATAGCGCCCCAGCATGCCGGGACAACGATTGAGGAACCAGGTTCCGCCGACGTCCGGGAACAGGCCAAGCATCGTTTCCGGCATCGCCATGCGTAAATCCTCGCTCACCACGCGATGCGAGCCATGCACCGAGAGGCCGAGACCGCCGCCCATGGCGACGCCGTTGATGAGTGCGATGAACGGTTTGGGGAGCGTGTGAATACGCAGATTGAGTTTATACTCTCTGCCGAAGAATTTCCGGCCCAATGCCCTCCGGTCAGAGGGATCTGGCAGCATGCCGATCGACCGCACATCTCCGCCAGCGCAAAATGCGCGGGGGCTGGCGCTGCGGATCACTACCGCATCAACAGCCGGGTTCGTGGCCCAGCCGGCGAGAACTTCCTCCAGTTTCTCGACTATGTCGAGGTTGAGCGCGTTGAGCGCCTTGGGTCGGTCAAGGGTTATGATCCCCAGACGCCCCCGCATTTCCGCTTGAACGGCATCTGGCCTGGACTTCTCACTCATGGAGGCGCATCTCATTTTGGTCTGGAAGGATAGATCATGGGCTATTGTTTGCCTTGGAGTGCGCCAGAGCAAGGGCTTGGATCAGTCCCAAGCTTCTCGATACAGCAATTGAATGGTCTTCGCATCGGGAACACGCGGGTTATTGCCGGGCGATCCGGAGGCAAGAGCCTGTTCGGACATCAAGGGCAAAAGCGCGGTCCATTTCGCCTCGTCGATACCATAGGTTTTCGGCGTCGGAACGTCCAGATCGTGATTGACTTGGCGCAGCGCTTCCAAGAGCTTGACCCTGATCGTCATGGGTGGCTACGGCCATACCGGCCTGCGCGCGTGGGTGCTTGGCGGCGCAACGCGCGGGAAGTCATGAGGAAATCCGAAGTCCCTGTTCTCATGGGACACTGATCGACGAAGGTCGGCCTATTGCCAGGAATCGCTGTCGGACATCATCGACCAGACCGTAACGAAAAGCGCCGCGATCAGCGGGCCGACGACGAAACCGTTGATACCCATGAGCGCGATACCGCCGAGCGTCGATACCAGGATCAGATAGTCCGGCATGCGGGCGCCCTTGCCGACGAGAGGCGGCCTCAGCAGATTGTCGACGAGACTGATGACCAGTATTCCCGTCGCGAGCAGGATGAAACCTTTGATGACGTCCCCTGAAAGCAGGAGGTAGAAGGCGGCGGGCACCCAGACCGCGGCAGCGCCGATCACCGGAAGCAGCGACAGAAACGCCATCACGACGCCCCAAAGAAGCGCGCCATCCATCCCCAGCAGCCAGAAAACGATACCGCCGATCGCGCCCTGGACCAGGGCGATGACGACACTGCCCCTGACAGTCGCCGTGATCACCTGTGAGAATTTGTCGAGAAACAGTTCCGTCTGGCGCGGGGTCAGCGGGCTGGACTTCCGCACTGTCGCCGACAAGGCTCTGCCGTCGCGCAGCAGAAAGAACAGGATATAGAGCAGCACCCCGACATTGGCGATTATCCGGACCGCCCCCTGGCCGAGCCCGAGGGCCTGCGGCGCCGCCCATTGCGTGACCTCCACCAGCGCAGCGTCGAGGCGCCCCTGCAGCTCCTCCAGTGAACCGATGCGGATAAAGTCGAATGCCTGCAGCACGAAGGGCGGCGCCCTTGCGCGTAGGCTCTCGAAGGCCGAGGGCAGATCGATCTCATGCATGGACATGAAGCGATAAAACCGCGCGGCTTCCCGGACAACGGCGATGAAGATCAAGGCTGACGGGATGAGGATGACGCAGACGCAGATAAACAGACCGATGCCCGCGGCGATATTCCTGCGCGGCTGCAGGCGGGCCGCGAGCACTTTCTGGAAAGGGTGAAACAGGATTGCGATCACCACGGCCCACAGGATCGCGCCGTAGAAGGGGCGGATCAGCCAGACGAACCCGACCGACGCGATCACGGTCAGGATCACGAAACTCGCCTGCTGGACCTGCCTTTGCTGCATCGCACCGCCCGGTCGTGGGTTGTCACGGAAACTTGTCAGTAAGTCGTAACCTTAGCTGAACTCAGCGTGAAGCCAAGCAGGGGATGAAGGCGACGATCCCGGTCTTGTATTCGCCGCAACACTATAGCGCCGGTCGGCGCGAGCAAAGCCGATAAAGTCAATTGGACCAAGATTCCGGAGCGCCTGGCCGAATGCTACAAACGCAGGCCTTTTACCGTTCAATTGCGCCATGTCACTGTTGACCGCCGTATCTTTTCCGGCCGGGGAACCCAACTTTGAAGCCGTGGAGGAAACCTCGCGCGCAAGGTCCGATTTGCTCGACGGTCGTCTCGGCTTCTGCGCCGCGCTGCTGGACGCATCAGCATCTGTCGCATAACCTGAACGAAAACGATCTTCGGTAAACCCGAGGCGGATCAATCCCGCGCTTTTCGGCGCTTCATTTTATGACCAGCTTTCGCGAGAAGGAATTGTCGTGCGTTCATCAGGCTCGCCGGAAGGCGGACAGAAGGTCAAACGGTCTCTCGAGGCTCGAATCTACGCGATCTATTCGACGCTGACGCCCGCCGAAAAGCGGCTTGCGGATATTCTGTTGCAATACCAGATGGATCTGCCGAGCTACACGGCCGGGGAACTGGCTGACAGGGCGCATGTCTCCAAGGCGACGGCGGCCCGCCTGATCCGCACGCTCGGCTACAAGACCTATCCCGAGGCCAAGCGTCAGATACGGGAAGATCAGCACTGGGGCTCGCCGCGCGCTGGTCTTCAGGGCGAAAGCGAGGCATTCGCGAAAAAGCCGTCCATCGCCACAACGGTTCAGATGGATCTCGACAATATCCGCGCCACCGCCGAGGGGTTGCCGCCGGAAACGCTCGAGGCGGTCAGCAATGCCATTGTCTCGGCGCGCCGCGTCTGGATCATGGGGCTTCGGAGCGGCTATGGACTCGCCCATCAGGCCGCCCACTATTTCACGCTCATGAAGAATGATGTTCAGGTGATCCCGGTCGGCGGCGGCAGCTATTCCCACGAGATCGCCTCGATCGACAAGGGCGATGTCCTGCTCGTCATCGCCTTCCGGCGCCGGCCACGGCTTCTGCCGACGATCCTCAAGGAAGCGCGGGCGGCCGGCGCGACCACCGTCCTGATCACCGATCTCAGCGCTTCGGCCAGCGCCAAGGCGGCCGAACACGTGCTGCGCTGCCGGTGCCAGTCGCCTTCGCCGTTCAATTCCTTTTCGGCCGCCCTCACGATCATCAACTATCTCGCCTGGAGCGTGGCGACCGCGATGGGCGATGCCAGCCTGAAGCGCTACGAGCGGATCGACTGGCTGGTCAAGAGGCTGGATGATGTCTCGACCCCGCAGACCCCGGGCGGCCCCGTATAGGGGCCGCCGGTCGCCTTATTCGGCCGCGAGCAGATGCGTTCGGGACGGCGGAGCCCATATACCGCCGCGCGATGTGGAAAGTCCGCAGCGCACCAGCATTTCGGCGAGGCCGACCGCCGCGGTGACGCCATCGACGACGGGAATGCCATGGCGCGCCTGAAGCTCCTTTGCAAAGCCCGTCATGCCGGCGCAGCCGAGCGCGACGCCGTCCGCGCCGGCGGCGATGCCTTTTTCAATAAAGGCCGAAATGGTGTCGAAGGCGCCGCTTTCCGCGTCCTCGAGAGCAAGAACCGGGATATCCGATGCGAAAACCCGACGGCAACGCCCGGCAAAGCCATAGCGCAGGATGTTGTCCTCTATGATCGGCGCGGAACGGGTGAGCGTCGTCACCACGCAGAAGCTGTGGGCGAGAAGCGTCACGGCATGGAACGAGGCTTCACCGATGCCGATGACCGGCCGTGTGGCGATGGCGCGCGCGGCGTCGAGACCTGTGTCATCGAAGCAGGCGATCACATGGGCATCCGCGCCTTCGGCCTCGGCGGCGGTGATCGCCTTCAAGAGGCCCGGCACGGCGAGCGCCCCGTCGAAGGGTCCTTCGATGGCATCCGGGCCATGGAGGGACTGGCGTTCCAGGATGTCCGTTCCGGGGCTGGCCCCGGCGCGCGCGGCCTCGGCAATGCGGGCGGTCATGGCGGTCGTGGTATTGGGGTTGATGACGGCGATGCGCATTGTTTTCTGCTCTCTCGAACGTGTTCAGGCCGCTGTCGGCCGCTGGTCGATCAGCGCCCCGTAGGGTATCGGGGCGTCGGTGAGATGACCGTCGCATATGCCGACCTGCCAGCGCTGATAGGCGCCGTTGTCAATTCGGGGCGTGGTCCACATGCCGTTGGCGCGATAGATATCGGTGAGTTTCACCAGCAGGTCGGGCGCGAAACGCGGGAAGGTTGCCGCCAGGAACGCGCGATAGTCTTCGGCCTCGTGGTCAAGGATCCAGTTCATGCCGCGTCCAAGCGCGCGGGCAAAACGGGTATGGGTTTCGCGCCGTTCTTCGTCCGGCTCGCCCTCGCTATAGTAGACGCTCCACGGGATATTGCCTCCGGTGACGGGAAGCGGCTGGACCACATGGCCGCCGCCGGCCGCCTCGAGCGTCACGGCGGAGGGGAAATCGATCACCAGATAATCGCCCATGCCGCCGCTGAAGAGGTCGGTCAGCATCCTGCCGTCCAGATCCTGCACGAAGTTGACGGCCTTCGGGTCGACGCCGTTTTCGCGCAGCAGCATCTTGATGAACAGACCGACGCTGGCGCCGTTGCTGCCTTTCATGGACACGGTGCGGCCGGCAAGGGCGGACCATTCGAAATCCTCTGGCCGCTCGCGCCCGACGATTGCCAGCGGCGCACGGGCCGCGACCTGGGCGAAGGGGACATAGCGTTTGCCGCGGCCGTGAAACATCGACGGTACCCAGATGCCGCCAAGGGCTGCCTGCGCCTTGCCCGTGCCGATATCATCGAGCACACGGTCCCAGGGGGACGGAACCTCGGCGGTGACCCTGAGGCCTTCCTCCTCGAAGAAGCCCTGATCGACCGCGACATATTCGGGCAGGTAGTTGAGGCTGCGGCCGGTCGCGGAAATGTGAAATGTCTGCATGATCTTCTCTTTGTCGGTGCCGTTAGGCCAGGCGTCTGCCGTCTTCGGTGTCGAAGAGCAGGGTGTCCTCGCTGCGGTAGTTGAGCGAGCAGGCTTCCCCGATCGCCATTTTGAGATGGCCGGAAACACGCACGAAAACGAGATCGGTTTCCAGTAACCGGTCGTGATCTTCCTCGCCGGTCATCAGCCGGCAGCCGATCACGGTCTCGGCGCCGAGGCGCTCGACCACCGAGACGCGCGCCGGTAGCAAGCCTTCGCCTGAGGCGTGGATCGACAGCTTTTCCGGCCGGATGCCGAAAGTCACCTCGCGCCGCTTCGGCAAGGGGCCCGGATGGTCGACGGCGAGGCGGCCGGACAGCCGCAATTCGTCCTCCCTGATCGTTGCCGGGATGAGGTTCATCGGCGGCGAGCCGACGAACTGGGCGACGAAGGTATTGGCGGGCTGGTCGTAGATCTCGTCGGGCGTGCCTACCTGCTGGACGATGCCCTTGTTCATTATGATGATCCGCGTCGCCATGGTCATGGCTTCCACCTGATCATGCGTCACATAGACGAAGGTCTTGCCGACCTTGTGATGCAGCGCCGAGATTTCCGAGCGCATCTGGGTGCGCAGCTTGGCGTCGAGGTTCGAAAGCGGCTCGTCGAGCAAATAGAGCGACGGGTTGCGCACGAGCGCGCGGGCGAGCGCCACGCGCTGGCGCTGGCCGCCGGAGAGGCTTGCGGGCCGGCGGTCGAGTAGCGGCTCGAGTTCGAGCTGGCGGGCGATGCGGAGCGTGCGCTCGGCAATGTCGGCGCGCTTCATCAGCCGTGCGCGGGCGATCATGTTGACGGCGGGCAGGTGATACCACGGGCGAAACGCATCCATGATCAGCGGAAAGGCGATATTCTCGCGCACCGTGGCATGGGGGTAGAGCGCGTAGGTCTGGAACACGAAGGCGACGCCGCGACGGCGCGGCTGCCAGTCATTGGCGATTTCGCCATCGAACAGCAGCTCGCCGGAGGTGATGTCGCTGAGGCCGGCGATCATCCGCAAAAGCGTGGACTTGCCGCAGCCGGAAGGGCCGAGAAGGACGAGAAACTCGCCATCATGGATGTCGGCATCGAAGGTCTTGATAACGGTGTTGTCGCCGAACGACTTGGAGACGTTCCTGAAGCTCAAGGCGGGCATGGCACTATCCTTTGACCGCGCCGGCCGTCAGGCCGGCAACGATCTTGCGCTGGATGAGGAGGAAAAAGACGATGGCCGGAATGCTGAACACGAGGGCAGCGCCCATCACCGCCGACATTGGGGTTTCATACTGGCCGACGAAGGAGGCAAGCCCGACGCTCGCCGTCCATTTGTCGCGATCCATCAGGAAGGTGGAGGCAAACAGGAACTCATTCCATCCGGCGAAGAAGGCGACGACGGCGGCTGCGGCGATGCTCGGCATGATCAGCGGCAGGATGATCATCGTCAGGATCGAAAAACGCGGGCAGTTGTCGATGATCGCCGACTCCTCGATCTCGTAGGGCACCGCGTCCATCGCGCCCTTGAGCACGAAACAGGCGACCGGCAAGGAAAAACCAACATTGGCGAGAACCAGACCCGCAAGGCTGTTGAGCAGGCCGAAGGTGATGAACATCGCATAGAGCGGCACCAGGATCAGCGCTTCCGGCACCACCTGGGTGACGAACAGGAAGAACCCCACCAGACCCTTGCCATGAAAGCGAAAGCGGCTCAGCGCATAGCCCGCCAGCGAGCCGAGCACGAGGCTCAACACCGTGCCGCCGGCGGCAACCAGCAGCGTGTTGAACAGCCAGAGCCCGATCGGCACCTCGCCAAGGTCATGCATCAGGGCCGGAAAATGCTTCAGTTGCGGAAAGAAGGACTGCCCGGAACCGTAAAGCTCGGAATTGGCCGAAAGCGCGGTGGCCGCCATCCAGTAGACCGGAAAGCCTGCGCAAACGAGAAGCACGCCGATCAGGAGATAGCGAAGCGGTTTTAGGGTGAGGCGTTTCTTCGTCATCAGCGCGACATCCACTTCATGCGGCGTTGTTCGAACAGGAAATGAAGACCGGCGATGGCGAGGGCCAGAACCAGCCCGACCGCGCCATAGGCGCTGGCAAGTCCGAGTTCGTGGTTCTCGAAGGCGACCTGACGGATCTTCACCACAAGCGTGCTGGTCGAACCGACAGGCCCGCCGCCGGTGAGCAGGTAGATGATATCGAAGCGGCGGATCGACCAGACGCAGACCAGAAGCGCGGCGAGCTGTATGGCCGGCCGGATATGCGGCAATGTCACCATGCGGAAGGTGCTGAGGCCGTCGGCGCCGTCGATGGTCGCCGCCTCGCGCACTTCGCCCGGCACGGATTGGAGCGCCGCAAGCACGACCAGCATCACGAAGGGCGCGACCTGCCAGACGGTGACCACCACCACGGCCGCAAGCGCCAGGTCGGTGCTCGTCAGCCAGGCATAGCGGCCAAGCCCGAGCGCCTCGGTGATCCGGTTCAGCACGCCGGAGCGGTCATTATACATCCACAGCCAGATCAGCGAGGCCGCGACATTCGGCACGGCCCAACCGAACAGAAGAATGCTGCGCACGATCGCCCGACCCCGGAACGGCCGGTCGATCGCCAGCGCCGAGATGACGCCGAGCGACACGCCGAAGATGACCGCAAGCACGGCATAGACAAGCGTGACGCGGACGGACTGGAAGAAGGACGGGTCCGAAAACAGCCGCTCGTAATTGCCAAGGCCGATGAACCGGCCGTGGTTTGGGTTGATGATCCGCGTATTGGTGAGGCTCATATACATCTGCCGCCCCAGCGGCCAGAACATGAACACCACCAGATAGAGCATGGGCGGAAGAATGAAGCCGTATGCGGCGAGCCGCGGCAGGCTTATGCTGCGTTTATGACCCTTCATCATCACTCTTCCGCCCTTTCGCTCAGAACTGCCGGTCGACCTGCGTCTGGGCCTCGGCCAGCGCATCTTCCGCGGAGGTATCCGTCAGAATGGCCTTTTCCACGGCCTGCATGACGAAGCGCATGATCTGCGGCGTTTCGACCTCATAACCCGGGATCAGCGTGCTGCGCGAGGTTTCGGCAAGCTTGGCGAAGGTCGGCGCCCAGGGGTTGGCGGCGGCGAACGCCTCCGTCACCGGCACATCGGTCGCCAGCGTATCGGGACCGGAGGCATCACGCAGCGACTGCTGACCCTCGGGGGTGACGAGCCATGTCAGGAAGGCGATGGCCTCGTCCTGATGGTCACTGTGCGAACTGACGCCCAGGAAGATCTGCTGATGGGCGCCGGGATGGGCAAACGGCAAGGCGGCGGCGCCGATATCGGCGCTTGGCAGTGCGCCCCCGGAGGCAATGTTGAGCGTGCCGCCGGAATTGTCGATCGAGAAGGCAACCTGCTTTTCCTTGAAGCGGGTGCGCTGCGTCGGCATGCTGTCGCCGATCGGGATGACGCCGGAGTCATAGGTCTCCTTGAATGCCTCGACCGCAGCCACCGCTTCCGGCGTGTTGATCGTAAGGTTTCCGTCCCCGTCGACCCAGTTGACGCCGTAGCCATAGGCCCAGTTCTGGAAATCCATGAACCAGCCGGTGAAATCGTTGATCTGGTGACGGGCGGTGAAGCCGATCACGCCCGGGTTCTTTTCCATGGATTGCTTGGCGGAGGCGATCAGCTCCTGAACGGTGGCCGGGATCGCGACGCCTTCCGCCTCGGTCACCTCGGTGTTGAAGATCAGGGCATAGACGGCGCGCTGCCAGGCGATGCCGTAGCGCACGTCATCGATCACGCCGTTTTCATTGGTGCTGTTGAGGTCGACGCCGTCGACCGCACTGCCGACATCGACCAGAAAGCCGGCATCGGCCATGGTGTAGAACAGGCCTTCCTGCATGATCGCGATATCGGGGCCCTGGCCGGCGCCCATTTCCGTTGTCAGCTTGTCGGCAAATTCGGCCGAGGGAATGGCCTCCTGCTCAAGCATCACATCCGGGTTGACCTCTTCGTATTTCTTGATCGCGGCCCAGAGATTTTGGCCGCGCAGCGCGTCAAGCCACTGCGAATTGGCGATGACCAGCGTGGTCTTGTCGCCCGATTGGGCTAGGCTCGTTCCGGGATTGCCGATTGTGGCGGCAAGGCCGATGAAAAGGGCGGAGGCGAGCAGGCCCCGTCTGCGAATTCTGTCAATCATGTTTGTTCTCCTGCTGAAGTTTGCTTTTTGTTTTGGGTCTTGAGAAGGGGTTCAGTCCGCTTTCACGCGGTGGGGCGCAAGCGGTGTGTGGCAGCTGAGGTTCTCGGCCCCGTCTGCCGTCACCAGGTAGCAGTCGCCGACATTGCAGCCGGCGACTTCCGGCTCCAGCCACTGGGCATGGAGCACGAAGGTCATGCCTTGTTCCAGAAGGTCGTGATTGTTGGACTGGATGTTGTAATTCTGGAATTTCTGCATCGAAACCGAATGGCCGACATTGGGGTTATGCGGTCCGAGCGTCGCCGGATAGACATGCATCAGTTTCCGGCCCTGGCGCTCCCAGTCTTCGTCGGGCACGTGCTTGCGGGGGACGAGCCGCGGTTTGCCGTCGTCTTCGGAGACCCAGTTATAGGGCATGGTCCGGCTGTCGGCGGAGGCGAGATAGCCGCGTTCGATATAGGGCTCGAAGGAGGCATTGGCGACATCTGATACGAGCGCGCCCGGACGGACGACGGCGGCGGCCTTTTCCACGCCCTCCACGCACATTTGAAGGACTTCCTCCTGCTTGTCGGTGATATTGCCGACGGCGATCATGCGGGCGATCTGGGCGGTGTACCCCTGATAGATCACGGCGGAGATATAGAGGTTGATCAGGTCGCCGTTGCGCACGACATGGCCGTAGGGCTTGCCGCAATGGGTGCCGTAGCGGTTGATGCCGATCTGGTACCCGTCGCCGGTCTCGCCGCCGCGCGCCATCTGGGCATAGGTGAAGGCGGCATAGATCTCGTGGTCGGTCACGCCGGGCCGGATTACATGATAGGCGGCCTGGATGCCGATATCGGCGAGCTGGGCGGCGGCGCGCACCACGGCCTGTTCGCGCGGCGAGCGGATTTTCTGCATCCGGTCGATGATCGCGGAACCGTCGGCAAAGGCGCTTTTGGGCAGATGCGCCTTGAGCCCATCCCAGTAAGGCCTTGAGGTGGCATCGCCGATGAGGCCGATCTGGGCGACGGAGAACCCCTCGCGTTGAAGGAAATCGCCGACCGCCTGCACCACCTTGTCGACGGTTTTGCCGGGGCGGTTGTAGGTCTCGCGGCCCCAGGTGCCGACCTGCCAGATATCCTCGACCAGAACCGGCTCGCCCGCCGGCGGCAGCAGGACCGAGCTACTGAAGATCGAAAACATTGTCAGCGGCTTGTCGTCATCGGTCGGAACCACCAGAACGCCCTCACGCGCCCAGTCGCAGACATAGCGCAGATAGGAGTTCGACACCTTGTAGGAGCCGATCGAATCCGCGTGGATGAGGATGACGTCATACCCGGCAACCGTCGCTTCCCGCCGGATGCGGCGCAGCCGGTCGACGAATTCGCTTTCCGGCAGCGGGCCGACCGGCTCGAACTCGAAAGACGGCTCAAAACCATCCAGAAGACGCTCGAACCGAAGATCGGCTCGGAAGGCGGAAGGGGCAGGACTGAGGGCGGTCATGATATGTCTCATCAATGCTATGGATGAGGACAGACTACAGATGAAACTTTTTTTGCAAATAGCGCGACTGCATGAAGTTTCGGCACTTTGAGCATTGAGTGTGCAGAGTCTAATTTTTTCGCGATTTTTATTTCCAAACGACGCAGGTCCTTAAATTACAGCTATCGTCAGGCTGTTGGAAAGGCGAGCTATTTCCCGATTCGGCGACACGGAGCTTGAAAAAAATATTTTATGAAAACGCGAAAAGTCATCATTTGCGTATTCGCGACTGCCTGTTTCGCAGTCAGCAACCCGGTAACAACGCACCGGAAATGACGTCTTCTCGCCATTTGCGGGCCTTGCGAAGGAGGCAATCCGTCACGCTTGTCTCATCTGGCCAGGAGGTAACTCATCCAACGTCGGGCAGGCGGCTGTTTCGATCTTCCGCTATCGTCTTCCGTATCCGCAAGTCGGCGGAGGAGGGACCGATGGCGAGGGTGAATGGCGTTGGTTCGCGGACCCACCGGTCCTTGTACGGGTCCCAGCCGCAGAGCCTGCGTTCCGGAATTGCGAGCCTGATGCTCCGCTTTTCCATGGGTGCGAGAACCGTCTTGGCGAAGGCGACAAGGCGTAGCGGCGCCCCGGTTTCGCTGATGAGGTAGATCTGGGCGACCTCGCTGCCCTTCCGCTCCGATCGGTTGAAAAGATCGACTTCAACTGTCAATTGCTCTCCCCCGAAAACCAGCCGCGCATCGACATATTCGATCTGTGCGTAACCAAGCCCGTGACCGAAGGGGAATTGCGGCCGCGTGCCGCGCGCGGCAAAGCCGCGATAGCCGATGGCCGTTCCTTCGGCGTAGACAACCTTGCCGTGGGCCTCGGGTCGCCGGGTGAGCCCGCCGTAGTCCTCGCCCTGGGCGGGAAAACTCTGGGGCAGGCGCCCGCCCGGCTCGGCTTTGCCCGTAAGAATGTCGGCGAGCGCGTTGCCGCATTCCTGGCCCGGATACCATAATTGCAGGATCGCCGGCACTTTATGCGCCCAGGGCATAGCAACCGGCCCGCCGGACTGCATGACGACGATCGTCGAGCGGTTTGCTGCCGCCAACGCCTCGATCAGCGCGTTCTGCGCGGGCGGCAGGTCGAGGCTTTCGCGGTCCTCCGCCTCGGTTTCCCAGTCGTCGTTGAGGCCGGCGACCACGACGACCGCATCGGCCTTGCGCGCGAGCGCCACGGCGTCCTCGATCGAACCGAGCGACGAGGGCGCCCTGAGGCCGAAGCGCACGGCCTTCAGCGTGGTGGTGATGCCGTCGCCGCAGGCGTAATCGACGCTGATTTCATAGCGTTTTCCGGCTTCGAGATGGACCCGGCCGCGCCGTTCGGCGCAGCCATGGCCGAAATAGCTGAAGCCGCGCGTCCAGCTTTCCCATGCTTCGAGAATAGGTTCACCATCGATGGCAAGGCGGCTGGTGCCCGCGCTCATCAGGCCGATCTCATGCCATCCCGTTTCGCGCGCCTCGTAGCGTGCCGAAAGCCGCGCTGAAAACGCGCGGTGATCCACTTCGGGCGCCACCGGCCCGAACCAGCGGAACTCGCTCCTGGCGCCGGTCTTGGTCAGCACCGGCGGGCCGCCAAAATCGGTTCCGGCGAAGAAGGCGATGTCGACGGGCGCGTCGATCAGCGGCAGGTAACGGTCGCCGGGACAGCCGAGCGCATAATCGACCGTCGCGTGGGGAAAGGCGGCGCGGATGCCTTCGAGCGGAGAGATCGCATAATGGGCGTTGATCTGTGCCGAGCCGCCGCCGAACATCACCGCCCTTGCCGCATTGGGGCCGATGACGGCAATGCGGCGGGGCGTCGGGTCTGCAAGCGGCAGTAAACCGCCGTCGTTCTTCAGCAGGACGGCGGCCTCCGCGCCGGCGCGGCGGATCAGGGCCCGCGTTTCAGGCCGGTCCTCGGCGCGCTCGGTCTCCAGATCGTCAGTCGTTTTCGCACCAACGCGCTCGATCAGCCTCATCACCCTTCGGGCGGCATGGCGAACGGCTTCGCGCGGCACTTCGCCGTTTTCAACGGCCTCGACCAGCCTTTCGCCGCGGAATTTCCCCGGTCCCGGCATTTCCAGATCGAGTCCGGCGAGAAGGGCTGCTACCGTTGAATGGGTCGCCGTCCAGTCCGACATCACCACGCCGTCAAACCCCCATTCCCGGCGCAGAATGGTGTCGAGCAGCCATGGGTTTTCGGAGGTATGCACGCCGTTGAGCGCGTTATAAGCGGTCATCACGCAGGCAACGCCGGCCTCTTTCACCGCCGCCTCGAAGGGCGGGAAGTAGATTTCGCGCAGCGTCTTCTCGTCGATCTCGGAACTGGTCGTGCGGCGCTCATGCTCGCATTCATTGCCGATGAAATGCTTGATCGTGGCGGCGACGCCCTGCGACTGGACGCCCCTGACATAGGCGACCGCCATGGCCGAGGCGAGGACGGGATCCTCGGAAAAACACTCGAAATTGCGCCCGTTGAGCGGGTTGCGGTGCATGTTCACTGTCGGGCCGAGCAAAATGCGCGCGCCCTTCGAACGCGCCTCGCGAGCCAGATCCGCGCCGATTTCATGGACGAGGTCGGGATCGAACGTCGCCGCGAGCGCGATCGCGACCGGATAGGCGGCGGATCGTACGCCGCCGGAAAAATCCTCCCCGCGCGCGCCATTTGGGCCATCGGTCATCTTCACGGCTGGAATGCCGAGGCGCTCGATCGCCGCCGTGCGCCAGAAGGACGCGCCGGAAAGCAGGCTGACCTGCTCGGCAAGCGTCATCGCGTCGAGCTTTTCGTCGAGGGTCTTGTCGGTCATGTCCAAATATCTGTTTCAGCCGGCGCGGCGCTTGAGGGACCGGGAGAGCCCGTAGCTCACAGCCATTGTGAGAATGAGGGTCGTGGCCAGGAGGACGAAGGCAAGCGCCGCGCCGAAGGGCCAGTTTCCGGCGGTCATGAACTGGTCGTAGACGGCAGGGGCCAGCATGGTGAAGCCGGGGCCGCCGAGCAGGACCGGGGTCGCATAGGCGTTCATGGAAAGGATGAACACCAGCATGCTGCCCGCGAGAACCCCGGGGGCCGCTTGCGGCAACAGGACGCGGAAGAACACTTTCAGCGGTGTCGCGCCGAGATTGGCGGCGGCCTCCTCGGTGTCGCGCGGCACGGTTTCCACGACGGAGGAAAGCGTGAGGATCATATAGGGCAGCACCACCGCCGTCGTGCCCACCACCACGGCGAGCGGGGTGTACATCAGCGTCAGCGGGCCGATGCCGAACATGCCGAGGAAGGCGTTGATCGCGCCATGGGTGCTGAGCAGCGCCATCCATCCCGCCGCCCGGACCACATTGCCGACCAGCAGCGGAAACAGCGTTAAAATGATCAGTATCGACTTCCACCGGCTCTGCATGCGCGCCAGCCAATAGGCCGGCGCGAGCGAGAGCAGGAGGCAGAGCGTCATGCACAGGAACGCCACGCCGACCGTCGTCAGGATGATCTCCTGGTAATAGGGATCGGTCAGCGCGGCGATGTAGTTTTTCCCGCTGAGCGCCGCGGTCATCATCTCCATCGGGCTGTAGAGGTTGAGCGACATTCTGAAGAGACCCGCCATCGGCAGGACCAGCAGAACGAAAACCAGCAGCGCGGCGGGAAAAACCAGGAGTGCCATCTCAGCCCTTGAACTCGCGGTTCCAGAAGTCGAGGATCTCCGTCTGATGCTGCATCAGATAGTCGTCATCGAGCTGGATCAGGCGATCCTGGTCCGCCGCAGGCAGGCCGATTGCCGCCTCGAGCTCCGCCGGCAGTTCGGCGTCGGTCACGGTCGGCAGGTAGCCCATCTTGGCGGCGAAGCCGATCTGGGCCTTGGGGTCGAGCGCCGCTTCGAGATAGGCGAAACCGCCCTCCTTGTTCGGGGCGTTCTTCGGCACGGCCATCTCGAATGCGATCGGGATCGCGCCTTCCGATGGCACGGCGCGTTCGATGTTGAGCCCGCTCTGACGCCAGGAATAGCCCCTCGAGACGTAGTTGAGCGTGATCCAGATATCTCCGCTTTCGAAGGCCCCGGCGATCGCTTCGTTCGAGGGCAGGATCTGGACGTCCTGCTTGTCCTTGAGTTCGAGCAGCTTGGCCTGGCCGGGGGTGAAATCGCTCATCGAGCCGCCGCCGACCAGCGCGGCCACCGCCGAGGTCGCCACATGCAGCTTGTCGGAAACGCCGATCTTGCCCTTGTATTCCGGCTTCCACAGATCGGCATAGGAGGTCGGCGGCGTGGTGACCTTCTCCGGGTTGTAGAGGATGGCGATGTAGGAATAGATCTGGGGCACCGAATAGGTCTTGCGCAGCGCCGGGATGACCGCGGCAAGCCGCGGAACATTCTCCTCGGTGACTTCCGACAGCACGCCGAGCTTTGCCATCGGATACATGTCGAGGTCGGCGAGCACGGCGACGTCGAAGCTCGACTTGGCGCGCATCTTCTCGGTTCTGAGCTTGGTCTGGCGGGCCTCGGTCGAGGAGATGTCCTGAATGACCTCGTAGCCTTCCGGGGCCATGATCGCCTCATCGACGGTCGCGCGCAGGATATCGCCATAATCTCCGCCGAAGACGGAGGCAATGACGGTTCCCTTGTCGGCGGAAAAGGCCGGACCGGCGGTGCCGAGCGCGATAAGCGATGTCGCGGCGGTGCCCACGAGGAAAGCGCGGCGGGTTGTTTTCAATCTGTCTGACATAGGCTGTTCACTCTTCCTTTTTGATCGTCTTCTCGTCCGGATCGTTCAGACCCGGCTTGTCTGGTCCGGGGCCGTTCAGGGCCGCTCGGCAAGCAGGCGCGCGTCCTGCGCCTGCCATGTTGCGAAAACCTCCGCTCCGGGTCTGAGAGCGGAAAGAGGGGTGTTGCGGGAGGGCGTGGGCATGACCGCGACAAGCGACGTGCCGGCGAGATCGAGCTCGAACTCCGTCTGGGCGCCGAGATAGGCCATGCCGCTGATCCGCGCGCGCTGGCGCGTCGCATCGTCTCCGGGGCCGGGCGCGGAGGCGACGGGGACAAGCGTGATCTTTTCCGGGCGCAGGGCGAAGGTTACCTCCCGCGCGCCAGCATCATTCGCGGGGTCGCAGGGCAATTCCGATCCGCCTTCGCTGACAAACAGCCCCGGAGCCTTTTGCCGGCCCGCGATCAGGTTGCAGCGGCCGATGAAGCTGGCGACATAGACATCCTTTGGCGTATCGTAGATTTCCTGCGGCGTGCCGATCTGGCGGACAACGCCGCCCTCCATCATCGCCAGACGGTCGGCCATGGTCAGCGCCTCGTCCTGGTCGTGGGTCACCATCAGCGTCGTCAGCCCCAGCCGCTGCTGGAGGTTGCGGATCTCATGCTGCACCTCGCCGCGCAGCTTGGCATCCAGATTGGAAAGCGGCTCATCGAGCAGCAGCATTTTCGGGTTGATCGCCAGCGCGCGGGCGAGCGCCACGCGCTGCTGCTGGCCGCCCGAAAGCTGACGCGGCATGCGCTCGGCCAGATGGTCGAGCCGGACCATCGAAAGCGCCTGTCTGATCCGCTCGTCGCGTTCGGCCCGGCCGATCTTGCGCATTTCAAGGCCGAAGCCGACATTGGCTGCGACGCTCATATGCGGAAACAGCGCATAGGACTGGAACACCATGCCGGTGTCGCGACGGTAGGGCGGCAGTCGGGAGATATCTTCGCCGCCAAGCAGGATCCGTCCCTCGGTCGGCTTCACGAAGCCGGCGATCATCCGCAATGTCGTGGATTTTCCGCATCCCGATGGCCCGAGCAGCGCCACCAGTTCACCTTCCTCGACGTGAAGGTTGATGTCCTTCACGACGCGGGTGTCGCCATAGGCCTTGGCAAGATGTTCAATGATCAGTTCGCTCAAAACACTCTCCGGGCCTTGGGGGTCATAGGACGCGCGACAGCTTGACGTAGCGGTCGGTCACCAGCATCAGCACGCCGATCAGAAGAATCTGGATCGTGCCGACGGCGGCAAGCGTCGGGTCGATCTTGAATTCGAGATAGTTCAGCATCGCGACCGGCAGCGTGATCTTGCCGGGGCCGATCAGCAGCAGCGAAAGCTCCAGGTTCTCGAAACTCTGGATGAAGGAGAACATGCTGGCCGCGACAATGCCGGAGCGCAGCATGGGCAGGGTGATCCGCCAGGCGACGACAACCGGCGGCGCGCCGAGATTGGCGGCGGCTTCCTCGACGCGCAGATCGACGCCTTCCATGCTGGCGGCGACCAGGCGCACCGTCCACGGGATCGTCAGCAGCACATGGGCGGCCACCAGACCCGCCGTCGTGCCGACGATCGTCTGGTCTATGATCGCCTCGGCCCGGATGTAGAAGATATAAAGCGCGGTTCCCATGATGATGGCTGGCACCGCGAGCGGGCCGAGCAGCAGCGTGGAAATCACGCCCTTGCCGCGAAACCGGCCGCGATTGAGCCCATAGGCGGCCAGCGTTCCGAGCGGCACGCCGATGGCGGTCGCAATCAGCGCCAGCTCCAGGCTCATGATCAGCCCTTGCGTGAATTCCCGCCGTGCCCAGGCGTTGACGAACCACCGAAGGGTAAGCCCGTCGGGCGGAAAGCTGATAATGCCCTGGTCGAAAAAGCTGATCGCCACCACCGTCACCACGGGCGCGAGAATGACTGCGTAGGCAATCACGATCAGCGCCGACAAAACGGACTTTGAAAGAAGGTGGCTGGAAATCATGAGATCTAATTTACCTAAAACTATCCCGAAAACAGTGGAAATTTCCGCTCGAAATCATATGATGACGTCACCATTTGCAAATGATGACGTCATCATCAATAGAAAAAGAGGCCCGGCGTGGAAAAAAATCGACACTTGTCAACCATGGGGGATGTGGCGCGGCATGCGGGCGTGTCGCCGGCGACCGTGGCGCGGGTGCTCTACGAGCCGGACAAGGTCGGGCCGGAGAAACAGCGGCGCGTGCGCGAGGCGCTCAAAGCGACCGGATACCGGCCAAACGCGGTGGCGCGCGGGCTCAGAACCAAGCGCAGCTGGACGATCGGCCTGATCGTGGTCGATGGCTCGCTCAATCCGTTCTTCAGCCAGTTGAGCCAGGCCATCCGCAGCGAGGCGCTTGCCCGCGGATACAATGTGCTGATGTTCCAGCACGGCATGAAGCCGGAGATCGAGGCAAGCGCCGTGGTCCAGCTTCTGCAGCAGCGCGCTGATGCGGTGATCTTCTCCTACGGGATCAATGCCAGCGGCCTGGCGCCGCTGTTGCAGGCGGGCGTGCCGGTCATCCAGATCGAGCAGGAGGTCTGCGGGGGCACCGATGCGGTCCTGATCGACCCGGCGAGCGGCATCGACCAGGCGATCGATCATCTTCAGGCGCTGGGACATCGGCGCATCGCCTTTATCGGCGGCGCGCCCGACCGTTACAACCGCGCGCGCGTACACGGCACATCGATGGAGGAGGACCGCCTTGCCGCCTTCAAGGCTGCCATTGCCCGCCACCGCCTTGACGATGATCCGGCCCTGATCCGGCTGGGGCTTTATTTCCCGCTGACGGGCGATGACCCGGCAAGCGAAGGCCGGAAGATGATGCGCGACCTGCTCGGCATCGAGCGCCGCCCGACGGCTGTCCTCGCCTCCAGCGACATTCTCGCGGCCGGGGCATTGCAGGCCCTCGGCGAGGCCGGGCTCAGCGTACCGGACGACATGTCCCTCATCGGCTTCGACAATTCGATCGCCAACCTGCTGACGCCGCCGCTGTCCTCGGTAGGCCGGCCGCTTCAGGCCATGGGCCTCGCCGCCATCGACCTGGTCGTGGAGGCGATCGAAAACCCCGACCGAAAGGTCCGCACGCTCGTTTATCAGACGGAACTCGTCGTCCGCAAATCCACCGCCACGGCCTGACCGCGGAGGAGCGGAACAGAGCGCGCCCATGCACTTCGAGGGTCTGATACCAAGGATCAGAACACCGGTGCCTGGCGGCTGAGAGTTGCGTTTTATGCTCCTGTCCACGACCAAAAATATGCCGCGCGCCCGACGCTTTAGATTGCAGCGATCGTCTCGTTCTGATGCACCACGATGCGGGCGTGATAGGGAACGCGCTCGTAAAGATCGACGATATCATGGTTGATCAGCCGCACGCAGCCGGAAGACACGCTCTTGCCGATTGACTGCCATTCGGGGCTGCCGTGCAGGCGGTAGAGCGTATCCTTGCCGTCCTTGAAGATGTAGAGCGCTCTGGCGCCCAGCGGATTGTCGATGCCGGGCGCCATGCCGCCATTGGCGACGGAATAGATTTCAAGCTCTGGCTGGCGCGCGATCATCTCAGCCGGCGGTTTCCAACGGGGCCAATGTTGCCGCCAGTGGATCGTGCCTTCGCCCTGCCAGGCAAAGCCCTCCCTCCCGATACCGACGCCGTAGCGCATGGCCGTGCCGCCTTCTTCAACGAGATAAAGGAACCGGTTGGGGGTATCGACCACGATCGTGCCGGGCGCCTCTCCCGTCGGGTCGGGGACGCGCTGCCGCAGATATTTCGGGTCCATCTGCCGGTACGGAACAGCCGGCACGATGTGTCCGTCATCCTCGAAGGCCGCGTAGCGCGCTTCGAGCACAGGATCGGCGGCGGGGGTGATCGGCAAACGCTGCGGTTCAGGCGATACCGGTTGTTGGATGTTGGAGGCGCAGGCACAAAGCGCTGCGAGCGATGACAGGGAGCCGGCCAGGAATGCGCGGCGGCGAAGGGGCGGAGATGGGAGATGCATGGGCGATACTCGATGATCATCTGGCGCCGCCGGGACGGCGGGTTTCGGGTGACCGAAGGAACACGCAGGCGCATTCCATGTCCATTATTTATGGGGAATAGGATAGATAACCATCTGTTATACCGGTTCGTCGGCGTTCTGGCTGACGCCCTTCAAAGCCTTCAGGCGGGGAATGACGAAGTCGGTGAAACCGCGGACCGCCGGGCGCATGAATTTGTTCGAAGGGTAGGCCAGAAATGCTTCCGTCGCCTTGACGGTGTATTCCGGAAGAACGCGCACCAGCCTGCCTTCGGCAAGCATGTCGGCGACGAGGCAGAGCTGCACCTGCGCCACGCCGCGGCCTGCCAGCAGGGTGTTGAGAATGACATTTGCATCGTTTGTCTTGAAGGCCGGTCTGACGGGGATTTCGATCGGCCCATGGCCTGCGTGGATCAGCGGCAACATATTTTTCGTTGTTTCGATCGCGAAGGTCGAAACGATGCAGTGGTCCGACAATTGCCCGGGCGATGTGATCGCGCCGGCTGCTTCGATATAGCCGGGTGAAGCGACGAGCACGCGCTGCATGAAGCCGAAGCGGCGGGCAATCACGTCCTGCGCTTCGATCCGGCCGTGCCGGATATCCAGGTCGAAATTCTCGTAGACGAGATCCACCGTGCGACCGTCGAGAACGAGGTCAACGGTGATCGCCGGGTGAAGTTCCTGAAACTCCAGCACCATGCCATGCAGGTGCCTCGAACCGATGCAGGACGGCGCATGGATGCGCATATTGCCCTCGATCTCGCCGTTGTTCAGTCGAACGCCTTCGATCGCGGCGTCGATTGCGGCGATGGCGCCGCGACTGGCGTGATAGAGTTCCATGCCCTGGGCCGTGGGCCGGACACGTTTCGATGAACGTTCAAGAAGGCGGGCTCTCAAATGCTGCTCCAGATTGAGAAGCTGCTTCGTTACCGCCGGCTGGGAGATGCCAAGGTCGCGGGCAGCCCCCGTAATCGACCCTTTTTCGACAGTCCTGATAAAGGTCTTCAGTGCTGTATTCAGGTCCATGCATGCCTTCCGCTTATTGCTTGCGAACAAGCATAGCGAATATTGATGAGCATGTCTTCGCCAGCCGTCGAACATCACCGGTCCCAATCGCTCCAAGGCCGCGAAGCTGTCCGTCAACATGGACTATGTCACTCGAGTCCAGCCGATCTATCAAAGGCAGCTTTTCCATCCCAATTCTGAGGTTCAGTCTCCTGCACATTGACCGGGAGTCGTCGGCTGCTGCTCCCCGGTCGGGTGTCCAGCATTGGGGCTGTTTCCCGGAATCCTGTTTTGGGATGACGCGGCGTAAAATCTCAGGTGGACAAGCCGTCAGTTCTTGCCTCGCGATCGCGCCATGCATTTCCCGTCCGTCGAGATAATGGATCTTGGCATCGTCACGGGCGCGTTGTTCGACGATAGGCTGGAGCTGACGAATGATGTGCAGGGTGAGCTTTCCCGCGCCCTCCTCTGCCTGCGACCCGAGGCCCATGAACTTGGTTGCGCCCTTCCCGAGGGCATCAATATCGAACACGTCAGACCCAGGCGTTGTTCATGTATCGGGCAGTATAACGGAGAAATCGCCGGAAGCGGTGTGTCGGGAGGCCATCCCGGATGGTATCCAGAAAACCATGCACTGCCGGCCCGAACGCGCGGAGACGCATCAAGTCTGCATTGACAAGGATGACGACGGAGAGTGGGGCGGGCTTTGTCAGCAAACTGGTAGGCCCTCCGATTTCCTATGCCGTCGGCATCTCGAACCGGTTGCGCAGCCGGAAAAGTTCGGCCGTGAAGCCGCGGACGAGGGCGGACTTCTGGATGTCGGCGGGAAAGAGAAGGTAGACGCGGAACATCACCTCGGGCGCGAAGGGGCGCAGAGCGACGGTTCTGCTTTCTGCTTCGCCGATGACCAGCGGGTTCACCAGACCCACGGCGTCGCCCTCCTGCGCCAGTGCGCAGATCGTGGCGGCGTTCGGGGTCTCGATCACATATTTTGGCTCGTGCCCGGCATTCTTCATGGCCTCGTCGAAACGCTGCCTTGCCCGATCTTCCGGGCTGAGGCCGATCAGCGGCCATTTTGCGATCAGATCGGGGGTGATCGACTTGTGAAGGGTCAGCGGATGGGATTTCGGCATGGCGACAAGACCGGGGAAGCTGCCGAATAACTGGCTGTCTATGCCCGAGCGGTCGATTTCGTCGGCTGCGAGCCCCAGGTCGTACTGCCCGTCGGTGATGCCGTTCCGGATCGCCGACGACCAGGTGATGTGGAAGGTGATCCTGACGCCCGGATTCTGTTTCCGGAAGGCGCGGATGGCGGCGGGTGCCAGAATGGCCCCGGCTGCCGCCAGCGAGGCGATCTTCAGCGTGCCTGCGCCATAATCCCGGATGCTGGCCGCCGTTGCCTGTAGCCGGTCCAGCCCCTTGAAGCTGACCTCGACCTCGCGGAAAAACAGCGTTCCCTCGGGCGTCGCGATCAGCCGCCCGCGCACCCGGTCAAACAGCGGAAACCGCACCGCCGCTTCCAGCTCGGCGATCAGACGCGAGACGGCCGGCTGGGTGACGCCCATCAGCTCGGCGGCCCGGACGGTGGAGCCCGAGATCATGACGGCGTTGAAGGCTTCGAGCTGACGAAAATTCATGCCTATAAGGTTTCCGCATAGAACTATGTGTCCTGATCAGTATTCCTGCTGCCAACAAAAGGCAATGATGGCGTCGTTATTTCAGGAGTTCATATGCGCGACGCAACCAAGAGCGTTCACCACCCGAAGATCAGCGAAGAGGGCTATGCCGCTCTCGGCGTTCCGACCCACCGGGCCTCGACCATCGTCTTTCCGGACGCCGAAGCCTATGCCACTCGTTCGCAACGGGATCTCGACGGCTATTCCTACGGCCTGCACGGCACGCCGACGCAGCGGGTGCTGGAGGCGCAGCTATCGGGGCTGGAAAACGGGTTGAAGACGGTCATTCTGCCCTCCGGCCAGGCCGCGATTGCCGTTGTGCTGCTGTCGTGCCTGAGGCCCGGCGACCATGTTCTGGTGGCCGACAACGCTTATCCGCCCGTTATCGGTCTCTGCCGCAATTTCCTCGAGCCGCGCGGCATCGCATGGTCGGTGTTCGAGCCGGGTATTGGCGCCGGAATCGAAGGCGATGTGCGCGACAACACAAGGCTGATCTGGATGGAATCGCCCGGTTCCACGACCATGGAAATCGAGGACGTACCGGCCATCACCGCGATTGCGAAACGGCGCGGCATCCTGACCGGCATCGATAATACCTGGGCGACGCCGCTTTTGTTCAAGCCACTCGACCATGGCGTCGACTTCTCGATGCAGGCCCTGACCAAATATCCGGGCGGCCACTCCGACCTGCTGATGGGTTCGGTCAGCGTCAACGAGCTGGAACTGCGCAAGGCCTTGCGCGACACGATGCGCATGCTCGGCTTTGGCGTCTCGCCGGATGCCGTGCAACTGGTGCTGCGCGGGATGGAGACCATGGCGGTGCGCCTTGCGCATGTCGGTCGTGTGGCCGGCGAAATCGCGGCGGAGCTGGAAAGCCGCGGTGTGGGGCCGGTGCTGTTTCCCGCGCTCGCCTCCAGTCCCGGACATGCCATCTGGAAGCGCGATTTTACCGGCGCCAGCGGCCTGTTTTCGGTCGTCCTGCCGGCCGCGCATGAAGCGCGCCTCGATGCCGCGCTCAATGGTCTGCGCTATTTCGCGATCGGTGCCTCGTGGGGCGGCACCCGCAGCCTGATCGCGCCGATGAGCGTCAAGACATCGCGGCAGATGCCGCATCCCCACAAGGACCGCATCATTCTGCGCGTCAATATCGGCGTGGAAGACCCCTCCGATCTCAGGGAAGACCTCGACGGCTTCTTCACTGCGCTCGCAGGCTGACAAGACAAATGCAGCATATAAAATCCAACAAGGAGACGGGAACATGACCTGCAAGACCACATTGACCGCAATGGCGATGATCGCCGCGCTAACTGCGCCGGCATTGGCGCAATCGACCTCGACGCTTGACACCGTGAAGGAGCGGGGGCGGCTGATCTGCGGTTCCAGCCAGGGCACGCCCGGTTTCGGCGCGCCGGATGACAATGGCTACTGGCGCGGCCTCGACGTGGAAACCTGCCGGGCCGTCGCCGTGGCTGTGCTTGACGACAAGGATGCGGTCGATTTCGTGCCGCTTTCGGGCCAGCAGCGCATTCCGGCCCTTCAGACCGGCGAGATCGACATGCTGCCGCGCACACTTACCTGGACGCTGCAGCGCGACGCCAACGGCATCAATTTTACGACGCCGAACTATTACGAATTCACAGGCTTCATGATGCCGAAATCGCTCGGCATCACCAGCGTCGAGGACATGGCGGGGGCGTCCGTCTGCGTGCAGACCGGCTCGACCACCGAGGTTGTCGTCAATGATGTCTCGACCAAGAATGATCTCGATCTTCAGCCGGTCGTCTTCGACAACACCACCGCCGGTCGTCAGGCCTTCTTCTCCGGCCGCTGCGATGCGCTGATCACCGATGCCGGTGCGCTCGCCTCCGTGCGCGCGACGATGGCCGACAATCCGGATGATTACGTCATCTTCCCGGCAACGCCCTATATGGATGCGCTGACGCCCGCCGTCCGTCACGGTGATGATCAGTGGCTCGATATCGTGACATGGTCGATCCAGGCGATGATCGCCGCCGAGGCATTCGGGCTTTCCAGCGAGAACATTGACGACTATCTCGACAGCGACGATCCGCGCATCCGCCGCTTCCTCGGCACGGATCCGGGCAATGGCGCGGCACTCGGCCTCAGCGACGACTTCGCCTACCGGATCGTGAAATCCGTTGGCAATTATGCCGAGGTTTACGATCGCAATGTCGGCATGGATAGCCCGCTGAAGCTGGAGCGAGGCTATAACGCGCTGTTCAACGATGGCGGGCTGATGTTCCCGCTGGCCTTTCAGTAAAGCCGGTCATGCTGTCGCTCTGGTATTCACAACGGGCCCGATCATGGGCCATGCAGATCGCCCTTCTGGGCGGTCTGGTCCTGTTCGTCTGGTGGCTTGCGGGCAATACGCATGAAAACCTGACCGAACGCGGCATCCGCACCGGTTTCGACTATCTCTGGCGGCCGGCGCGCTTTCCGATTTCCGAAAGCATCATTCGCTACGATGCATCGGACAGCTTCTTCTGGGCCTATGTCGTCGGTCTCGCCAATACGCTGTGGCTGTCGTTCCTGTCGATCCTGTTTGCAACGCTGCTCGGGCTGGTGGTCGGCCTTTCGCGCCGCTCCGCCCATCCGCTGTTGTCGCGTTTTGCCGGCACCTATGTCACCGTGCTGCGCAACGTTCCGCTCATCGTCCAGCTTCTCTTCTGGTATGCGATCGCCACGTCGCTGTTTCCGGTTCCGCGCGAGGCGCTCAATCCCTTGCCCGGCGTGTTCCTGTCCATTCGCGGCGTCTATGCCCCGGCCCTGACGCTCGGACCGGGCGCCAGTATGCTGCTGATCGTCGCGGCGTTTCTGTTCGTGCTTGCGATCGTCGCTGGCTTCAAGGCTGCGGCCGGACGGGTACTGCCGGTAAAAGCCGCATCTGTCGGCATTTCCCTGTGTGTATGGGTGGCGGCCATCGTCTGGCTTTCGGGCATGCTCGGCCATCCGGTCGGTCTTGATGCGCCTGCCCTGAAGGGGCTCAATTTCAGGGGCGGCATGGTGCTGTCGCCCGAATTCGCCTCGATCATTACCGGTCTGACGATCTACACCTCCGCCTTCATCGGCGAAATCATCCGCGGCGGCATCGATGCCGTTGAGAAGGGCCAGTGGGAAGGCGCGCGCGCCCTGGGGCTCAGTGAACGTCACATCATGTTCCGGATCATCCTGCCGCAGGCGCTGAGGATCATCGTGCCGCCGATGACCTCGCAATATCTCTCCACCGTCAAGAACACCACGCTTGCCGTGGCGGTCGGCTATCCCGAGCTCGGCCTCGTGGTCAACACGGTGATCAACCAGACCGGTCAGGCGATCGAAAGCATCCTGATAATGCTGGCGGTCTTCCTCAGCATTTCGCTCTCCGTTTCCGCTTTCATGAACTGGTATAATGCGCGCGTCGCATTGGTGGTGCGCTGATGACCGATATCGCTTTCAAGACCGCCGCCGATGCGCCGCAGAAACCGCCCAGGGCCAAGCGCAAGCCGCTGCTGAAGCTGCTGTTCGGCGATCTGCTGTCCGCATTCCTCACGGTTCTGGCCGTCCTCATCATTCTCGGCCTCATCCCGGCCTTCAACTGGGCCGTTCTCGATGCCCACTGGGTGGGCGGCCCGGCCGCATGCCAGGGCGGCGGGGCGTGCTGGACATTCATCGGCGCCAAGGCGCGGCTGATCCTATTCGGTCTCTATCCGCCGCAGGAGCAATGGCGCGCCACCATCGTGATCGTGCTGATCGTCGCCATGGTGCTCGTTTCGCTGTCGCCGAAATTGTGGAACGCGCGGCTGTTGCTGGTCTGGGCCGTCGCGATTGCCGCCATGCTGGTGCTGATGGGCGGCGGCGTGCTGGGCCTCGACTACGTGCCGACGTCGAAATGGGGCGGCCTGCCGGTGACGCTGCTTCTGGCGGTGCTGTCGCTCGGCCTTGCCTTTCCGCTGGCCGTGCTACTTGCGTTGGGGCGGCGGGGAAAATTGCCCGTGGCGCGCGCGATCAGTATTTTCGTGATCGAGCTTGTGCGCGGTCTTCCGCTGGTCGGCCTGCTGTTCGTGGCGGCGATCCTGTTGCCGCTGCTGCTGCCGCCGGAATGGACGGTGGACAAGCTCGGCCGCACGCTTGCCGCGCTGACGATCTTCGCTGCCGCCTATCTGGCGGAGGTCATTCGCGGCGGCCTTCAGGGGCTGGATGACGGGCAGATCGAGGCGGCCGAGGCGCTCGGCATTCCCTACTGGAAGATGATCTGGCACATCGTCCTGCCGCAGGCCATCCAGAACGTGATCCCGCCGCTGACCAACACCGCCATCGTGATGATCAAGAACACTTCGCTGGTGCTGATCGTTGGCGTGTTCGACATGCTGAGCGCGGCGCGCAGCGCCAGCACCGACCCTGCATGGCCGGCGCCTTCCACCGAGGCCTATCTCTTCGTCGCGGCGATCTACTTCATCATCTGCTTTTCCATCTCAATCTATTCGCGCCATCTCGAACGGGGCGTAGCCGCAAGGACACACGGATGAAACCTGCGATCGAAATCGATAACATCGACAAATTCTACGGCGATTTTCATGTCCTCAAGGGCGTTTCGCTGACGGTTGCGGCCGGCGAGAAAGTGGTGGTGTGCGGGCCTTCGGGATCGGGCAAGTCGACGCTGATCCGCTGCATCAACCGGCTCGAGGAGCATCAGGCGGGCCGGATTGTCGTTAACGGCGTTGAGCTTGGCGACGATCTGCGCAATCTCGATGCGGTGCGGCGTGATGCGGGCATGGTGTTCCAGCACTTCAACCTGTTTCCGCATCTGACGGTGCTCGAAAACTGCGCTCTGCCGCAGATCCTGTCGCGGCGCACGCCGCGCGCGGAAGCGGAGACGGCGGCGGAAACCTTCCTGAAGCGCGTCCGGATTCTCGACCAGGCGCCCAAGTTTCCCGGGCAGCTTTCCGGCGGGCAAAAGCAACGCGTCGCCATAGCGCGGGCGCTCTGTATGCGGCCGCAGATCATGCTTTTCGATGAACCGACATCGGCGCTCGATCCGGAGATGATCCGGGAAGTGCTCGACGTGATGGTGGAACTCGCCGATGACGGCATGACCATGGTGGTCGTGACCCACGAAATGGGCTTTGCCCGCCAGGTCGCCGATCGCGTCGTCTATATGGAAGCCGGCGAAATTGTCGAAACCGCCGCCCCGGATCAGTTCTTCGATGCGCCGGAAGACGAGAGAACCCGACGTTTTCTGTCCAGCATCCGGACGATGATCCACTGAAGGGCCCGTCGCGAGCCGACATCTTCTTGCGAGACAGTTCGATGCAGCGTGCTTGTGGCGCACCGCATCGACGCTTTTCAGTTCAGCGCGCGCCGAATGCCCGGAAGGAACCGCAGCACTGTCGCATCCAGAAGCAGGATGAGCGTGATCGCGAGCCCGGCCAAGGGAAACACGATGCCGAGCGCGACGACGAGCAGGGCGGCGCCTTTCCAGAATGGCAGGTCCTGTGGTCTAGGTGGTGCGAACAGGCGGCTGCCGGCGGTTCCCGGGCGGCGCTTCCACCACATGATGGCGCCGGAGACCGAGACCAGCACGACGGACAGGCAGAAGACCGTGTTCAGCACGAGGTTCCAGACGCCGAGATCGCCTTCGTGGAAGGCGATGCCGACGGCCATGGCCTTGGCATAGGGCGAATAGTCGGCAAATCCGACATCGGCGAGCACTTTGCCGGTATACTGGTCGATATGGATCGTCCGGTCGGCGGTCGGGTTCGGGCCGTCATTCGACATGCTGTCATGGCTGATGGTCCACACGCTGGTGGCGTCTACCGGAATATGGATCTGGAAGCGGCCGTTGAAGCCGAGCGAACGGGCGAAGGCGGCGACGCTGTCGATATCGACCTTGCCGGAAATCGCCTCGACGCCGGCGGGCGAACCGGATTCCGGCAGCGGCGTCTGTTCCAGGCCCCACGGAACCTCCTTGGTATTGCCGTGGTTCATGTCGGCATGGGTGCTGTCGGAAAGTGGCGCGCCCCATTTTTCGGCCGGAAAGGTGTTCCAGGCCTGCACCATCTTCTCGCCCCAGATGCCGGCCCAACTGAGGCCGGAAAGCAGGAAGACGAGCAGGACAAGCGAGATCCACATGCCGGTGACGCCGTGGACAGATTTCCACAACGCCCTCTTGTTGAGAGAAAGCTGCGGGATCAGCGTTGCGCGCCAGCCGGTTCCGTTGCGCGGCCAATGCAGGTAAAGCCCGGTCGCGATCATGATGATGGCGAGGCTTGCGGCGATTTCGATCATCCGGTCGCCGAAACGGCCCAGAAGAAGCGTGCCATGAATGTCCGTTGCAAAATCGTACCAGCCCGCGCGCCACGGAAAGGTCTTCATCACCGCCCCGCTATAGGGATCGATCGCCACGCCGGTGGTGCCGGCGTCTGTTGCGACGGCGAAGGCAGCAACGCGATTGTCGGCAAGCGGCTCGACATACTGCGTGGCATGGCTGCCGGGAACGGCCGCCTCCGCTGCGGCCTCAAGTGCGCTGATCGCCATCGTCCCGCCCTGTGGCGTGATGGCCATGCGCTCGGCGCCAAGGCCAGCGCCCCAGGATATCCAGAGCATGGTCAGGCCGGTGATGGCCAGCATGCAGAGGAAGGGAATGACGTAGAGGCCGGCGTAAAAGTGCCATCGCCAGGCGATGAAGTAATATTTTTTTGCGTCAACCGCAGTCGACGGGGCCGCGGCCCGAGAGATCGTGTCAGTCATGTCTGTCTTTCGCTTCGATAAGGTTTCAACGGATTTCGAAACTCAGGAAGCGAGAGGTGGCCCTGTTGAAGGCGGCAGGCCGGTGGCCTTGGCATGCGCGAGCAGGATCGTCGGTCGATCGGGAATAATCAGGAAGGCGCTGCTTCCAGTCGACAGGGGCCGTGGGGCATCGGCAAGATTGAACAGGCCATGCGCCATGGCCCAGCCGCAAGGGTTGCCCTGCGCCGGCTCCGGTTTTGCGGGCTTCGGCTCTGTCGTGATCTCCAGCGGGCCGTGGCTCGTGCAGATGACGACCTTGATGCCCTCAGGCGTTGCAACCGGCATGATGCCGGCCGGCGCCAGCGAGAACAGCAGGAAGAACACTAGCACGATACCGCCGATCAGATCGCGGTTTCGGCGCAACTCAGCCATCGTCGGTGTCGATCAGCCGCTTCAGCTTCTCGATCGCCATATCGTGATCTTCCTGATAGGCGATGGTGCTTTGCAGCACGCCGCCATCGTTCAACAGGAACACCGATGCGGAATGGTTCATCGTGTAGTCGCCGTTGGGATCGTTCGGATCGAGTGGCACCTTTTCGTAGTAGATGCCGAAGCCGTCCGCCATGGCGCGGACCTTGTCCGGATCGCCGGCAATGCCGGTAACGCGGTCGGTGACGTTGGAGAGATAGTTCCGCATCATCTCCGGCGTGTCCTGTTCCGGGTCGATCGTGATCCAGTAGGCGTCGATCTTGTCGCCATCGGGATCGACCTCGTGCAGCCAGCCATTGAGCTCGTAAAGCGTCGTCGGGCAGACTTCCGGGCAGTGGGTGAAGCCGAAGAACAGCGCGGTCGGCTTCTGGCGGAAGGCGGCCTGGGTGATGGGAGAACCGTTATCGGCGGTCAGCGTGAAGTCCGGCCCCATAGGGATATGCATCATCTCTTCATTGGTCTCACCGATCTGATAGACCAGCCAGATGATCACCACGCAGATGGCAGCGATGGACCCCCAGAGGGCCCTTCTGAAGTTCTTCATGTCCTGAATTCCTGCTTGCGCACACGGGTCTGCGGGGCCGTCGCCGGCCCGGCAGACGCGCTTGTGCGATTTGGGAACGCCCCGCATCGCCAGTCAGGCTGTGCGGGTCGGTGCGGTGTCCGAAACTCAGTTCGCCTTCATGTCGCCATGGTCGGCGTGGTCATGATCCATGCCATGCATGTCGTGGCCGGCTTCCTTCGCGGCGATGCTTTTGACGGAGAAGGGCACGGTCACCTTTCCCGCCTTCTCGAAGGTCAGCTCGACATCGACGACCGTATCTTCGACAAGCGGTCCATTCAGTTTCATGAACATGATGTGCAGGCCGCCCGGCGAAAGCTCCACAGTCTCGTGAGCGGGAACCGGAATGCCATCGGTCATCTGGTACATCTTCATCACATCGCCATCCATGCGCATGTTGTGAAGCTGCAGGTCGCCCGCGGCATCGGATGAGGCGGCGATGAGGCGATCGTCGGTATCGCCATTATTGGTGATCGACAGGAACCCGCCGCCGACGGGCGCGCCGGGCAGAGTGGCGCGGGCGAAGGCGCCGGTGATGTCAAGATCACCAAGCTTGATGTCCTCGCTCATGGCGTGGTCCATATCATGGCTCATGTCATGAGACATCGCGGCGTGGTCGTCGTGGCCACCATGTCCGTGACCGGCCGCCGTCACCGTCAGCTTGGGCGCGGGTTCGGCGTCACTTGTCTCGCCCGTACCGGTCCAGTGGTTGGCGCTGCCATCGGCGCAGAGCTGAACGGCCGGGAAATAGAGCACCGTGCCGGGGGCGATATCGGCCGACAGCGAGCCGCGCATCACGAACTCGTCGTAATAGGCGTCGGGCAGTTCTCCGCCCTTCCAGATCACCTCGGTCACGCCTTCGCTGACCGGCGTGCCATGGTTCATATAGGTTTCGGCGTAAGCGCCGGTGACGGTTTCGAGCTCCCAGCCGGCATGCGGCATCGGCTTCACGCTGTAAAAGCCTTCCGGCACTTTGACCCGGACTTCAGTGGTCGCCGCGCCATCGCAGCCGTGCGGCACGCGGATAACGGCCTTGTAGCTGCCGCCGGCCGATGCTTCGCCGGTTTCGAGCGTCATGTGGGCATTGGCGGCGGAAAGGCTGGCAAGGCTGATTGCGCCGGCCCATGCGATACGGGTCATGAACGTGGTCATGGAAAATACTCCGTTTGGAATTGTCGTGATTTTACGGACCCTGACAGGCCCGCTTTGCGGAATCAGACAGCAAACGGCGGTGCGCGCGGGTTGTAATGGCTCGTGTAGACGACGCGGGACGGTGTCTCATCTTCAAATGCGAGATCATGCGCCAAGAGGCAGGTATAGGCCGGGACGGCCTCGTCCGGCGGTGGCGGCAGGATGGCGGCATCCTGGCGGCAGGCATGGCAGGGGCCGTGGCTCATGGCCCCGTCATCGCCGGGCCCGCTGCCGCAGAGAACGGTCTGGGACGATGCCAGAAGCGAACTGGCGTCGTGGTGGGTCAGAGCCGGCATGAAGGGCTGATAGATAAAGGCGAGCGCAAAAACGGCGATCACGGCCAGTGCCGCCGCCAGTTCCCGCATCGCTGCCTTCAATCCCCGCAAACCCAAAACCTCCCCATCATTCCGCTGTTCCGCCGAAGCATGCAGCATGTCGGCCAGACAAGAATGGAAGCCGCACGTTATTGCAACTTGTCAATTTGACGCAAGCGAAATGCGATCTCGCGCACCGGTTTCATCCATGGTCCTGAACATCTGCCGCCACAAGGCTGACGTCCTCGAACGTGACATACGCCATCGCCTTGTGGATCGAAAACTGACGTGTGTCGTTGGGCCCCGTCATCACCAGAATGACCGTTTCCTTCGGCGGACAACCGGGGAGGTGGCAGGCAAGCTCGTTGACCGAGACGATGGTTGCATCATCGATCTTCAAACACGCGCGCGTCCAGCTCTTGATCCTGCGCGCGGACTCGACAACATTCGGCCGTTTCGGGGCGAGCGGGTTCACGAAAGCACTGCTCAAGCGGTTTTCCTACTGCTTTTCCTTGAGCGCGCGACAAGGGCGTCGAAAAACGCGCGGATCTGCTGTTGCGGGAGGTCCATGCCGATCAGCACGATCCGCGTGCCGCGCTCCTCACCTGGCCATTGCGGCAGGCGCACGGTCGGGTCCATCCTGTGCTGGACGGCGTGGATCACCATTGGTCTTTCGGGATCGTCGCTGAGCGCGACCAGCCCCTTCATGCGGATGAGGCCGCGGTTTTGCGGGCTGAGGAGAACGCCCAGCAGAATGCCGATCGCATCCGGGTCCAGCGGCGTTTCGCTCGTCAGGGTAAACGCCTCGATCTCGTCGCCATGGCGATTGGGGTCGTGGTCGTGTTCGGGATGAGGGGAGAGCCGCTCCATCGCCAGCCAGCCATTGACGTCTTCAGCCTTGTGCACAACGGAGTAGGGCGTTTCGCCGAGAAGCGAGCCGAGGTCGAAGCCCGGCGCATGCCGGTCACGAAAGCGCGCGGCGGGATGAGCACGGAAAGCTCCTGCGCCCAGTTCCGTTTTTCCTCGGCGATATCGGTTTTCGTCAGGATCACCGCATCGGCAAAGGCCAGCTGTTTCCAGCCTTCGATGAAGCTTGCAAGCGTTGCACGCCCGTCAATCGTATCGAAGGCGGTGATGACGCCCTGCAGATAGAAATGGCGCGCAACGGCGTGGTCGCGCAGCGCGGTGGCCGGCGCGCCGCCGGGGATCAGGCTGTTGATGATAGGAGCGGGATCGGCAAGCCCGGTGGTTTCGATGACCACCCGGCTGATCGGGCCGATTGCGCCTTTCATGCGGGCGTCGTGCAATTCGAAAAGCGAGGTGCGGATATCGCTGCTGGCGGAGCAACAGAGACAGCCGGTCGTGGTGCGCATGTAGCGCTCCGAGCCGGCGCGGACCAGATCGTGATCGATGGCGATGGAGCCGAATTCGTTGATGATCACGGCCGTGTCGGCCATCCGCGGATCGCTAACCAGTGAATTGACCAGCGTCGTCTTGCCGGAGCCGAGAAAGCCGGTCAGCAGCGTTACCGCAACGGGGTCGTAGAACTGCTTCAATCCATTCCTCTCTGACGCGGGGACGGGCTTGTCGACAAACCGCTGCGTCCGGCCCTGGAAGGCCGGACGCTTCTTCTTTGGTTACGGCGCTGACCTCAGTGCGCCAGCATCTCGTCGACGATCTGGTCGCTGTCGAGCGATGACGGGTAGTAGGTCGGCCAGTTGGTGAGTTCCTCCAGCACGGCGGCGCGGTCGTCGCCCCAGTAGAGGTGATAGTGATCGGCCTCTGCCGGTGCGATCCGGTGGTCGGAGAACTGGATGAACTGCGGGGCCGCCTCGTCGCCGCCGGTCTTTTCGAAGATGAAGCGGACGCCGCGGTTGCCCTTGGCATAGGTCAGGATTTCATAGCCGTCGCTTGCGTAGTGGCCTTTGACGGCCGCGCCATCCCTATAAAAGGTGACCATGTCGCCATCGATGGTGATGCGCTCGACATCGGTCTTGTAGCCGGTGTCGTAATAGGCCTTGTATTCCTCGGCGGTCATCTCGCCGGTCTCGGCCTTGTGTTCCATGACCGAGTCGAGGGTTCCGTCCTGAAGATAGGGATAGACCGACTGCCAGTCGCCGGCCCAGTCGGAAAGGGTGCGATCAGCGATCTGGCTGTCCTCGAAATAGCCCTTGGCGATCTGCGGGTCGCCATGATCGTGGTCATGGCCTTCGTGGTCATGTTCGCTCTCGTGGACCATGCCGCTGCCGCCGGCAACGGCGATGTTGTAGGGGATGCCGCCGACGTCGATGGTGCCGACTTCCGTGAGGCCATCCTTGGCGATGCGGCGGACGAGGCCGGCATTCGGGTCGCTCATCACGATTTCATCGCCGGCCATGGCGATGCGCGGACGCGGATCGTTCCAGTGGCCGTCCATCGAATAGGGTCCGGTGACCTTGGCACTTTCCGTGAGGCTGGCGTCCAGGATATCAATCTGGTGCAGGCTGCCATCCTCGGTCAGGACATAGCCGAAGCGGGCATTGGCCGGATCGAGCGCGAAATCGACGCGACGGAAGGGCAGTTCGATGTAACGGAAATGCGGTTCGTCGGCGGGATCGACGACGACGAGGCCATTGGATCCGTAATTGCCGAGAAAGACCTGCATGCTTTTCGCGCCAAGCAGGGTACCCGTCGTCTGGTCGTCCGGCAGATCATCCGGATAGGTCAGCATCTCGAAGACGGGGCCGTCTTCACCGGCGGTCACGGCCAGCACGCCTTCCTGGCAACCGGCGGCGAGATAGGCGCCGGAGAAGGCTTCGCCATGGATGCCGGTGCAGGTCGCGACATCGCCGGTCGGCTCGCCGTCTTCGGTCACGGCGCGCAGGCCGATGCGGGTGCCGTCGACCGGCGTGTCGGTGGCAACGGTCGTGACCCAGTATTGGCCGACGGGGGCGGCAAAGCCGTGATGGGCGCGGTCCTGCTTCAGCTCGCTGGTTTCAATCTCGCCGTGGGAAAGCTCGTGAGCATCGACGATCGCGGCATAGCCGCCCTTGTCGAAATTGATGACCACCTTGCCGTCATGATCAATGATGTGGAACGGGCGCGGACCGGTGAGGCTGCCCTCGACGGCCGCCGGCTCCTCGATATCGATATCGGAATGGTCGCCATGGGAATGCAGCGAGATGCCGCTGTTGATGAAATGCACCGCGTCGCTGTCCGACTGGACGGCGACGATGGCGGCGCCACCATTGACCGCGTAGAGCTTGCTCTGGCCGGCGGTGTCGAAGGACCAGCGATGGTCGGGCTCGCTGAGATCGAAGGCCGTGATTTTCGCATCGGCATGATCGCCGACGAAAACGCGGTAGAGGGTGACGCTGTCCTCATGGTCTTCGGCAAACGCCGCCGGAGCGCCAAGTGAAATCGCGAGTGCGGATGCACCCAGGATCCATCGTTTCATATCAGTCTCTCCTTGATGGTATAACGTAACAAGTATGGGCAAGGCTCGGCCTCGCCCTTTTTTATGGGTGTCAGCCGTTGTTGATGGCGGCGGCGAACGTTTCGACGTTGTAGTGCATCATGTCGATATAGCGCGGCGCGGGGCCATCGGCTGAAGACAACGCATCCGAATAGAGCGTTCCCCCAAGCTCGAGTCCGGCTTCGGACGCGATCTGTTCGACGAGGCGGGCGTCGGAAATGTTTTCGGCAAAGACGGCGCTGAGCGACAGCATCAGCGTGCCGGACAAGGCCCTCTGCATGAAAGCGAACTCGATGAAGGGAAGCACGAGAGCGTCGTAGATCATCCTAGCAGCCCGACAATGCCCTTCATCAGCGTCGATTTGCCAGACCCGTTGCCGCCGACCACCGCCGTCAGACTGCCCTTGCCGACAATGCCATTCAGGTGGTGCACGGCCGGATGGCGGTCATATCCAAGCGTCAGATCGCGAAAGGTCAGGCAGGCCTCGGCCATCGAAAGAGTCTCGTTCATAGACAGGAGATTCAGTAATGTAATACCATTACGTCTATCGAACGCGTGATTTGAAGGCAACCGCTTTTTCCGGCTTCGGCGAAAATTTCGTCCCGGGTTTGAAAAGGCTTCGACAATGCGCACTGGCGGCGTTTCGAGAAAACGATGCGCATCTCGTCTTCGGCTCCAAGCTTGGCAATTTCGAAATCCCGGAAACCCTGCCGCCGGGGCCGCTGCAGGCGT
Organism: Martelella sp. UBA3392; assembly: GCF_002358775.1. Classification (NCBI taxonomy): domain Bacteria; kingdom Pseudomonadati; phylum Pseudomonadota; class Alphaproteobacteria; order Hyphomicrobiales; family Aurantimonadaceae; genus Martelella; species Martelella sp. UBA3392. The sequence goes on along the minus strand of NZ_DEPM01000144.1, from coordinate 35,656 downwards.
TTCTGCCGCTGAAGGTTGCAGAAGTCTCCTCGCTCAGGCCGGGCCTCACCGTAGCCGTGGAAGGTGAGGGGCTTTCCGGCGCCGCTTCCCGCTGGCTGGAGCGACTGGAGACCGCGCTTCCTTCAAAGCTTGCGACCGAAGACGGCCAGCCGGTCATGGTGGCAGATGAAAAGCCGAGCTATCTTGGCGCTTGGCTCGATCCCGCGCTTCTCCACGCGCTATTTGGCCGCCTTTTGGATGAGGCCGGTATTGCCCGTGTCGCAATGCCGGAACCGTTGCGCCTGGTGCGGCGCGGAAAGGTGGCGGCGATCTTCAAAGATGGTCCTGAACCTTACACGATACCCTTCGCCACCGGCCGCTTTCTGCTCGGCGAGCGAACGGTGCCCCCACAGGATCTCGCGATCTTCGAGACGACGCCTTGAGAGGCCTTCTGGACGCGCCATTGATGCGATAGATTCAATAGGTTGGAGCCGTGCATCCGAATGGATGCGCGGCTCCAGCCAGTTCCGGCGCGAATCTCCCTTGCAAGCAAAGACCTCAAGGGCAACAGGTCACAGAAAGTCGAGCACCATCCGGTTGAACTTGTCGGCATGTTCCCACTGAACCCAGTGGCCGCATCGATTGAAGACGTGCAGTTCGGAATTCTGGATGCCAGCCACCAGCCTGATGCCGGTGTCCATCGGCACGAAGCGGTCGTTGCGACCCCAGACGATCAGCGTCTCGGCGGTAATCTCGTGCAGCCGGTGGTCGACATTGGGGAACTGGCGCGGATTGATTGCCAGGCTCTTGACGAAATTTCCCAGATGGTCGCGGCGCGCCAGAATGTTCTTCAACCGGGTCTCGAACAGGTCTTCGGTGAGATCTCTCGGATCGAAGACGAAAACCTCCATCATCTTCTTCAGGTTCTCGATGGTGGGATTGCGGTAAAGCGCGCCGATCAGCTTGATGCCTTCGGCGGGCTGCGGCGTGAACAGGCTCACGCCCCCGGTGCCGCCGCCCATCAGGATCAGCTTGCCGACCTTTTCTGGATGCGCGAGCGCAAAGGCGACAGCGCTGTGGCCGCCCATGGAATTTCCGATGATGTGTATCTTCTCAAGCGCCAGTGCCTCGACAAGGCCGTTCAGCATCCGCGCGTTCAGATCGGAGCGTGAACCGGTGGAAATCACCGTGTCGCTCTCGCCCCAGCCGGGGCAATCCATCAGCACGACGCGATAGCCTGCGTCGGTCAGGGGTTGGATATTGCGATTGAAATTCGCCCAACCCGTTGCCCCGGGACCGGAACCGTGCAGCATCACCACGGTCTCGCCGCCGTTCCTGGGGTCGCAGTCGTTGTAATGAATTTTCAACGTGCCGTCGCCATCGGCGATCTGCGCAAAACGGCTGGTCTCTTCCGCCGTAAATATATGAGCCATGAAAACTCCTCCGAATTCCGTGATGGCGGTTCCTTCGCGGCGAACTTAGCGACCTCGTCGCGGCGCACGCAAACGGTCCGCCCATGCTGTGCACATTGTGCACGTCGCCGATTTGAAGATTGTCCCGCCTGTTTCGCCTCTGTTAGCCAGTGAAAAGCGGACGGCGCGGTCCCAATGCCGCGAGGAGCGGCGCTCGCCAGACGTTTTCATATCAAAGGCCAGTGCCGCGCATGTCGCGGCCGGGACGCAATGTTCAGGAAGCCGCAGGCGGTTTCCCGGCTAGAGAAGTGTTGCCATTTTCAGGGAGGCTTTCCATGGCATTTTCAGACCAGTTTGACCCCGGGCCGCAGATCGCCCAGTGCGGCACCGTCAATCTCGGCACCAGGGATATCGAAAAGTCGCTGTTCTTCTTCCGCGATACGCTGGGCATGGAAGAGGTCGAGCGTAATGACAATGTGTCCTATTTGCGCTGCTATCAGGAACTCGGTCATCATTCCCTGGTTCTGACCGAACAGGAAGAGGCCGTCGTCAATGCCTTTTCATTCCGCGTCAAACGCCCGCAGGATGTGGCGCTTTTCCATGAGGAACTGAGCCGGCAGGGTATCGAGGTTCTCGAGGTTCCGGCCGGCGCCGAAGCCGGACGCGGCGAAGCGATCCGTTTCCTGCTACCCGGCGGCGGCCATCCGTTCGAGCTCTACTACGATATGGAAAAGCCGCTGGCGCCGGAAAGCATGCGCTCGCGCCTGCCGTCCAACAGCTCGAAACGGCGTGGTCTCGGCGTGCGCCGGATCGATCATTTCAATATTCAGGCCTCGCCGGACACGATCAATCAGGCTGAAAACTGGGTGCGCGATACGCTCGGCTTCAAGCGCCGCGAATTCGCCCATTTGCCGAACCGGCCGGGAACCGTGCTGGCCTCCTGGATGTCGGTGACGCCGCAGGTGCACGATCTGGCGATTGTCGCCAATGGTCTCAACAAGACGGCCCAGCTTCATCACATCGCCTTCAACCTGCAGGATTTTTCCGACGTCTTGACCGCGGCCGACACGCTGCGCGATCTCGACGTTTCCTATGGCGTCGGACCGGGCAAGCACGGCATCGGCCAGGCGATGTATCTTTACATTCACGATCCGGGGTCCGATCACCGCGTCGAGCTTTACGCCGGCGGCTACCTGATTTTCGACCCCGACTGGAAGGCGATCGAATGGGAGCAGGAAGCGTTTCCGGACGGCATGACCTGGTACGGCGATCCCATCGACACATCGACAGGCAGCCGCGGCCGCGACACCACCGGCTGCGCCGGGCTCTATCGCAATGAGCTCGTCCCCGCCCCGGCCAAATAATCTTCGACCTTGCGCGCCGCTTCCCGAAGCGGCGCGAGATATTTCTCGCATGCCTGCGACAGGCTCATGGCCGATCGCAGCATCACGACATTGATGCAGCCGGCCACCTTGTCGCCATGCATGACCGGAACCGCGAGCGCCATGATCTTCTGCTCGCGAGTCCAGTCGCCATTGGCAAATGCGTAGCCGTTTTTCCGGTGGTCATCGAGCTGCGCCTCGAAGGCGCTCCGCGCCGATGGTTCCGCCAGAAGCGACCCAGGCTGCTGCGCAAGCTCGGCAAGCAGCTTTTGGCGTTCCTCATCCGGACAGAAGGCAAGATAGGCGCGGCCCAGAGCCGTTGTGGTCAGCGGCAGGCGGCGGCGCACCGTGACCTTGTGAAACGAGAGCGGGCTGAAGCGGTGCGTGGTCTCGCGCACCTGCATGGAAAGCCCGTCCAGCGTTGCCAGATCCGAGGGCCAGACCACCTTGACAAGCAGTTCGCCGAGAACGACGGAAGCTGCTTCCGAAATCCACTCGTCTTCATTGTAGCCGTCGCTCAGGCCATAGACGCCGGCCGTCAGCCTGTAGCTGTCGTCGGAGGTCGACCGGCGCACCAGCCCCTCGTTCTGAAGCGTTTCCAGAAGCCGGCGCACCGTTGTGCGATGCAGCGCCGTTGCCGTGCTCAGTTCGCGCACGGTCGCCCATCCACCCTCGGCCTGATTGAGAGACCGCAACAAAGCGAGGCCGCGCGAAAGCCCTTGGACAGGCTTGTATGGCGTGTGGCTTGCGTCTCCCATTTGAGCTCCCGTCACGTGCACTATGTGCACGAATCTTTCATGATCGTTGTTAACTTTGCAAGCCTGCTGATAGCTGATCCCGGTTGCCGGGGCGCGGAGGAGAACGTCTCCCGGACGATGAGACCGAGGAGCCAGATCATGACATTTCCCGTCAGTTCACATCAAGATGCCGCCGCGGCGGCCGAGACCGCGCGCGCGACCCCGATGAAGGCGCGGGTTCTGATTGCGGGCGCGGGCCCCGTTGGCCTGACGCTCGCCAATTATCTTGGCGGCTATGGCGTCGAGACGATCGTGATCGAGGCGCTGCCGGAGCTGATCGATTACCCGCGCGCCATCGGCATTGACGATGAGGCGATGCGCACGATGCAGGGCATCGGGCTCGCCGACAGGATCGAGCCGCACACCACGCCCTTGCACTGGATGCGGTTCCTGACCGCGAAGGGCCGCTGCTGGGCCTCTCTTGAACCGAAAACCGACGAGTTCGGCTGGTCGCGACGCAATGCCTTCATCCAACCGCAGGCCGACCGGATTCTTTACGAGGGGCTTTCCCGCTTCAGCCACGTGAAGGTCCTGTTCGCGACCGAATTCAAGAGCCTGAAGCAGGACGCGGACGGCGTGGTCGCGACGGTGGAAGGTCCGGATGGTCCCTTCACCATCGATGCTGACTATATGGTCGGCGCAGATGGCGGCCGCAGTCCGGTCCGCGAGGCATTGGGCCTTGCCTTCGAAGGTAAGACGGCCGCCAATCAATGGATGGTCGTCGATGTCGAGAACGATCCCGTCGGCACGCCCAATGTCTACCTGGTCTGCGATCCGAAGCGGCCTTACGTTTCTGCCGCCTTGCCGCACGGCGTGCGCCGTTTCGAATTCATGGTGATGAAGGATGAGGACGAAGCCCATTTCGAGCGTCCCGACGTCATGCGCGCCCTGCTTGCCAAGGTTCTGGAAAAGCCGGAAAAGGCAAAGCTGATCCGCCGCCGCATTTACAATCACAATGCCAGGCTTGCCAATCGCTTCCGCGTGGGGCGGGTCATGCTTGCCGGCGACGCCGCCCATATCATGCCGGTCTGGCAGGGGCAGGGCTATAACAGCGGTATTCGCGACGCCGCCAATCTCGGCTGGAAGCTGGCCATGGTGGTGAATGGTCGTCTGGGTCCGGACATTCTCGATACCTATGAGAGCGAGCGGCGCAGCCATGCCAAGGCGATGATCGACCTGTCGGTCATGGTCGGCAAGGTGTTCAATCCGCCGTATGCGTTTCTCGGCACGGTGCGCGATGGCGTCACCCGGTTTTTGAACCTGTTTCCCGCCGTCAAGCGCTACATCGTCGAGATGCGCTTCAAGCCGATGCCGCGTTTTACCGAAGGCGCTCTCGTGCCAAGTCGCGTCAAAAGCAAGGAAAGCCCGGTCGGTCGCCTGTTCATCCAGCCGCGGGTGCGCACCGTCACGGGTGAGGTCAGGCGCATGGACGACCTGATCGGTCCCAACTTCGCAATCCTCTCCTGGGGCAACAATCCGCTGCAATATATGGATGCCGACCAGGTCGCGATGTGGCAGGCGCTCGGCGCGGTCTTCATCTGTGTGAAGCCGGACGTGCAGCTCGGCGTCAGGCCCGATGAGGCGCTCGGCTTCGGAACAGATGCGATGAACGGCGTCGTCGAGATCGGCGATCAGCAGGGCCGGCTGAAGGAATGGTTCGGCAACTGGCCGGAATCCGTGGTCTTCCTGCGGCCCGACCGCGTGGTGGCGGCCACGGCCACGCCGCTGACGGTGACCGAGGTCTCGCGTTCGCTGGCGCGCGCCATGTCCTATCCCGGCAAGCCGCAGCGGATGGCGGTGGCGAAGGAGGCGTGATCATGGTCGATCCCGCATTGGTCCGGCAACTCGCGGGCGCGCTTCTTGCCGCCGAGGAAACGGCAAAGCCCATCGCCCCGATCCGTGATGCCATGCCCGACGATGACGGCGAGACCGCCTATGCGGTCCAGCGCGCCAATGTCGAGCATTGGGTGTCGTCCGGTCGGCGGGTCGTCGGCAGCAAGATCGGGCTGACGGCCAAGGCCGTGCAGGCGCAGCTTGGCGTCGATCAGCCGGATTTCGGCACGCTTTTCGCCGACATGATCTATGGCGATGACGAGGAAATGCCTTTTGCGCGGGTGATGCAGCCGAAGGCGGAGGCGGAGATCGCGCTGGTGCTGAAGGCCGACCTCAAGGCGGCCGACACGACGCTGGTCGAACTGATCCGCGCCGTCGACTTTGCGCTTCCCGCGATTGAGATCGTCGGCAGCCGGATTGCAGACTGGAATATCCGCTTCAACGACACGGTTGCCGACAACGCATCGTCCGGGCTCGTGGTTCTGGGCGGCGTTCCGGTGCCGCTTGCCGGCCTTGATCTCAAAACTCTCTCAATGGCCATGACCCGGAACGGCGAAACGGTTTCGACCGGTTCCGGCGCGGCCTGCCTCGGCCATCCGCTCAACGCGGCGCTGTGGCTGGCGCGCAAAATGGCCACCTTTGGAACACCGCTTCTGGCCGGCGATCTCATCATGACCGGCGCGCTCGGGCCCATGGTCCCGGTTTCACCCGGAGACCAGCTTGAGGCCGACATTGAAGGCCTTGGGTCGGTTCGCGCCGCTTTCGGTAACAATCTGGACTGAACAGCAAGCCGGACCGGGTTTTCATGGAGGCGACCCGGCTGCCGGCATCATATTTTTGAGGAGGAAAACCAAAATGATCAAACGCAGATATTTTCTCGGTGCGGCATTGGCTGCAACCGCGCTGACGGCAGGGTTTCCAGCCTTCGCAGCGGACGATACCGTCAAGGTTGGCGTGGTTCTGTCGCTGTCCGGGCCGTTCAGCATCTACGGCACCCAGATGCAGAACGGCATCGACCTGTTCATGAAACAGCATGGCGATGAGGTTGCAGGCAAGAAGATCGAGCTGATCGTCAAGGATGACGGCGGTATTGCCCCCGACCGCGCCCGCCGCGCGGTGCAGGATCTTCTGGTGCGCGATCATGTCGATGTCCTGGCCGGGTTCACCTTCACCGCTTCGGCCATGGCCTCCGCGCCGTTGGCCGAGAAAACCAAAACGGCAATGATCGTGATGAACGCATCATCGTCGCATATCACCGATGCCAACCCCTATATGATCCGCGTCGGCCAGACCCTGCCGCAGATCACCGAGCCGGCCGGTCGCTTTGCCGCCGAACAGGGCTACGAGAATGTTTACACGCTGGTGGCCGACATCACCGCCGGTCACGATGCGGAAACAGCCTTCATTCGCGGTTTGACGACCAATGGCGGCACTGTTGCGGGAAGCCTGCGCGTTCCGGCGCAAAACCCGGATTTCGCTCCGTTCATCCAGCGCATCAAGGACGCCAAGCCGGATGCGGTGTTCGTCTGGCTGCCGCCGGGCGAGGCGACGATCAACTTCATCAAGGAGTTCGACCAGCGCGGCCTCAAGGAAGCGGGCATCACCATGCTCGGCACGGGCGATCTCACCGACGAGCTGACCATCCGCCAGACCGGCGATGCCGGGCTCGGCGTGGTGACCACCGGCCATTATGCGATGGCGCATGATTCCGACCTCAATCGGGAATTCGTGCAAGCCTATCTTGCCGCCTATCCCGATGATCCGTGGCCGAATTTCCTCTCGGTTTCGGCCTATGACGGCATGGCCGCGCTTTACTACGCGCTGGAAAAGACCGGCGGCGATGCCTCGGGCCCGGCCATCACCGAGGCGCTGAAGGGCGCGACCATAGAAAGCCCGCGTGGACCGATCACCGTCGATCCGGAAAACCGCGACATCGTTCAGACCATCTATGTCCGCAAGGTCGAGGCGGTCGACGGCAATCTCGCCAATGTCGAGTTTTTCGAATTTCCCGAAAGCCGGGACATGACGCCTTGAGGCCAGAGACGGGGCGGCTCTGCCCCCCCGTCTTCCTTTTTCGGAGCTTTGAATGGCAGGTAATATTGTCGGCATTCTCTTCGACGGATTGGCCTATGGCAGCTTGCTGTTTCTGGTCGGCGTCGGGCTTTCCATCACCATGGGACTGATGAATTTCATCAATCTGGCCCATGGGTCGTTCGCCATGATCGGCGGTTACGCAAGCGTCTATCTGGCCAACAGGGCGGGTATTCCCTTTCTCGCCACCCTGCCGCTCGCCTTTGTGGCTGCGGGGCTCTGCGGTATCGTCGCCGAGCGTCTTCTGTTTCAAAGGCTCTACAAGGCGCCGCATCTCGACCAGATGCTGTTTACTGTCGGTTTCGTGTTCTCCTCGATTGCAGCCGCGCACTATTTCTTCGGCGCGTCGCAGCAGTTCGTAGCGATGCCGGACATGCTGCAAGGGCAGGTCCGGTTCATGGGCGTCGATTTCGGCAAATACCGGCTGCTTCTGATCGCCTTTGTCGCCGCTGTCACGCTGGCGCTCCACCTGATGCTGTCGAAGACCCGCTTCGGCGCGGAAATCCGCGCCGCCGTCGACAATCAGGATGCGGCGGCGGGCCTTGGCATCAATGTCAATCTGGTCTTTGCCCTCTGTTTTGCGCTGGGCACCGGTCTTGCCGGTCTCGGCGGCGCGCTGGGCGTGGAAGTGCTCGGGCTCGACCCGACCTTCCCTCTGAAATACATGGTCTATTTCCTGCTGGTCGTGGTTGTCGGCGGCGCAGGCTCGATCAGGGGGCCGTTGATCGCCGCATTGCTGCTTGGTGTTTTCGATGTCGCGGGCAAGTATTTCGTGCCGGAAATCGGCGCCTTCATCATCTATGTCATGATGATCGTGCTGCTGATCGCGTTTCCCTCCGGTCTTGGGGGTAAGCGCGCATGACAATCCGTTTTCAGGCCGTCCAGAGGCTCGCGTCGCCGCGCCCGCGCCTTGCCGAAATTGTCTTCTGGCTGCTGCCGGCCGCCCTCTATTTCCTGCTGCCTTTCGACCGGGCGCTCGTTCTGTCACTGATGACCTATGCCATCGCGGTTCTCGGCCTTGATCTGGTGCTCGGCTATGCCGGCATCGTGTCGCTCGGCCATGCCGCCTTCTTCGGCATCGGCGCCTATACTGCGGGGCTTCTATCCGTCAATGGTTGGCGCGAGCCCTTGAGCGGGCTTTTGATCGCTGGCGCGCTGACGCTCGCCATCGGCTATCTGACCAGCTTCCTTGTCGTGCGCGGCAAGGATCTGACCCGGTTGATGGTGACGCTCGGCATCTGTCTCGTGACCTATGAACTTGCCAATCGCATGAGCGGCGTGACCGGCGGCATGGACGGGCTTTCCGGCATCGAAATGGCGCCGCTTTTCGGCACCTTCGAATTCGATTTCTTCGGCAACACTGCCTATTGGTATGCCTATGCGGTGCTCGCCATCGTTTTTGTCGCGCTGAAGTTTTTCGCTTCCTCGCCGCTCGGCCTGTCGCTGCGCGCCATCCGCGAGGGCGTTAACCGGATGCCCGCCCTTGGCGCGTCGGTCAACAACCGGTTGCAGGTCGCCTTCACCCTTTCGGCCGGGATCGCCGGCATTGCCGGCGGGCTGATGGCGCAGACGACGCAATTCGTCGGCGTCGATTCCCTTTCGGTTACCCGTTCGGCCGAATTCCTGGTGATGCTTGTCCTTGGCGGCACGGGCCGGCTTTACGGCGCGGTAATCGGCACGGCCGTGTTCGTGGTCGCCCATGATTTTCTCAATGAGGTCGATCCGGTCTACTGGGAGTTCTGGATGGGCGTGCTGCTGATGGCGGTGGTGTTTTTCCTGCGCGGCGGGCTGACCGGCGGCGCCAGCGATCTGCTGCGCTTCATTGCTTCCAAGGGCCTTCCGGCCCTGCGCAAGAGGGAGCCGGCGGAATGAAACACGATACCAGTTTCCTTTCCAAAAGCGCGGGCTTTGCACTGGCAACCGAGGGCCTGTCGAAAAGCTGGGGCGGTTTTCAGGCCAACAGCGATATCAGCTTCGCCCTGCCCACCGGCGCGCGTCATGCGCTGATCGGGCCGAATGGCGCGGGCAAGACCACCTTCATCAACATGCTCACCGGCGTGTTGCCGCCGACCGCCGGCAAGGTATTCATCGGCGGCGAGGATGTGACGCAGACCTCGCAGGAGGAGCGGGTGCGCAAGGGCATGGCCCGCACGTTCCAGATCAACACGCTGTTTCCCAAGCTCACGGTTCTCGAAAGCGTGTTGCTGGCGATACTGGAGCGCAAGGGGCTTACCCGGCAGTGGTTCCGCCCGCTGCAAAGCCATACGGTCGAAATCGAGGAGGCGCTCGACCTGATCCAGGATCTAGGGCTTGAAAACCAGGCAGGCAGCGCGGTCGAGACGCTTGCCTATGGCAAGCAGCGTCTGGTCGAGATTGCACTGGCGCTGGCATCCAGGCCACACATTCTCCTGCTCGATGAGCCGGCGGCCGGCATTCCGGCGGGCGAAAGTACCGAGGTTTTCAACGTCATTGCCAGACTGCCCGCCGATGTCAGCATTCTGTTCATCGAGCACGACATGGAACTGGTGCGCCGGTTTGCCGAGCGCATCACCGTTCTGGTCTCGGGCAGGGTGCTGACCGAGGGAACGCCGGACGAGATCATGAGCGACCGCCGCGTCCGCGAAGTCTATCTCGGGGAGGGCGGCCATGACTGATCTTCTGACCCTTGAGGGCGTTTGCGCCGGTTATGGCGAGGCCAGCGTGCTCGACAATGTCTCGTTTTCCATGGCAGGCGGCGACAGTATCGCGCTTTTAGGGCGCAACGGCGTCGGCAAGTCGACGCTGATGCGCACGCTGATGGGGCTGACGCGCCATCGGGCGGGCGTGATCCGTTTCAACGGCGCCGATATCACCTCGCTTGCCACGCATAAACGCGCCCATGCCGGTCTCGGCTGGGTGCCGCAGGAGCGGGCGATGTTTCCCTCGCTCACCGTCGAGGAACACCTGACGACGGTGGCGCGGCCGGGGCCGTGGGATCTCGGCGCGGTCTACGAGGTGTTTCCGCGTCTCAAGGAACGCCGCGCCAATATGGGCAACCAGCTCTCCGGCGGCGAACAGCAGATGCTGGCGATAGCCCGCGCGCTGATGACCAATCCGCGCCTGCTGCTGCTCGATGAGCCGATGGAAGGCCTAGCGCCGATCATCATTCAGGAGCTGGCCCAGGTCGTGCGGGAGCTGATCCGCGACCGAGGGCTTTCGGTGATCGTTGTCGAACAGCATGCGCGTCTGGCGCTGTCGATGACGGCGCGCGCCATCGTGCTTGATCGCGGGCGGATCGTCCACCAATCGGCGAGCGCGGAACTTCTTGAGGATCACGAGAAACTGAGCCGCCTCGTGGCGGTCGCCGCCTGACCGGGCGGACAAAGGATTGACGGAAAAGGACAGGTCATGACGGAAAAGATCAAGTGCGCGATTATCGGGTCCGGGAATATTGGCTCGGATCTGATGATCAAGGTGATGCGAACCTCCGATGTGATTGAAATGGGTGCCATGGTCGGCATCGATCCGCAATCCGACGGTCTGGCGCGGGCAAAGCGGCTTGGTGTGGCGACCACCCATGAAGGCATTGAAGGTCTTCTGAAAATGCCGGAATACAGGGATATTCAGGTCGTTTTCGACGCGACGTCGGCGCGCGCCCATGTTTCCAACAACGCGATCCTGCAAAGGGACGGCAAGAAGGTCATCGATCTGACGCCGGCCGCGATCGGCGCGTTCACCATTCCCGCGATCAATGGCGACGCGAATATCGACGAGCCCAATGTCAATATGGTCACCTGCGGCGGCCAGGCGACGATCCCGATGGTTCATGCCGTGTCTCGGGTTTCGCGCCGCACCGTCTATGGCGAGATCGTTGCCTCGATTTCCTCGAAATCCGCCGGTCCGGGCACCCGCGCGAATATCGACGAGTTCACCGAAACCACCTCGAAGGCGATCGAGCTTCTGGGCGGGGCCGAGCGCGGCAAGGCGATCATCATTCTCAATCCCGCCGAACCGCCGCTGATCATGCGCGACACGGTTTTCGTGCTGTCGCAGGGGGCGTCGCGGGACGATATCGAACGTTCGGTTGCCGACATGGCCGAGACGGTCCGTGGCTATGTGCCCGGATACCGGCTGAAGCAGCGTGTGCAGTTCGAGGAGATCGGCGACAACCAGCCGGTGCGGATGCCGGGCATTGGCCTTGCCACGGGACTGAAGACCACGATCTTTCTGGAGGTGGAAGGGGCGGCCCATTATCTGCCCGCCTATGCCGGAAACCTCGACATCATGACGTCTGCCGCGCTCAGAACCGCCAATCACTGGGCCGCAAAAACCATCACGGAAAGGGCCGCATAATGAGCCGGAGCAACAGGGACAAACTCTATATTCAGGATGTGACGCTGCGTGACGGCATGCATGCGATGCGTCATCAATACAGCCTCGACGATGTCCGTGACATCGCCCGCGCTCTGGACCGGGCCGGTGTCGACGCCATCGAAATCACCCATGGCGACGGTCTGGCGGGCTCGACCTTCAATTACGGCTTTGGCCGTCATGATGATATCGAATGGATCGCGGCGGTCGCCGAAGTGTGCGAAAACGCCGCCGTCACCGTCCTGCTCCTGCCGGGCATCGGAACCGTGCATGAGCTTGAGCAGGCCCATCGGGCCGGCGCGCGTTCGGTGCGGATCGCGACCCATTGCACCGAGGCGGATGTCTCGCGCCAGCATATCGAGGCGGCGCGCGCGCTCGGCATGGATACGGTGGGTTTCCTGATGATGGCGCATATGGCGGAGCCTGCAAAGCTTGCCGAGCAGGCAAGGCTGATGGAAAGCTATGGCGCGGAATGCGTCTACGTGACCGATTCCGCCGGCGCGCTGCTGCCGGACCAGTATCGCGACCGCGTTACGGCGCTGCGTGATGCGCTGAAGCCGGAAACCGAGGTCGGCGTCCACACCCATCACAATCTGGCGCTGGGCATTGCCAATGCGGTCGCCGGCATCGAGGCGGGTGCGGCGCGCGTCGATGCCTCGCTTGCGGGCATGGGCGCCGGCGCCGGCAATGCGCCGCTCGAAGTGCTGATCGCCGTCCTCAACCGCATGGGGATCGCTACGGGCTGCGACCTGTTCGCCCTGATGGATGCCGCAGACGATCTGGTGCGCCCGTTGCAGGAGCGGCCGGTGCGCGTCGATCGCGAAAGCCTGTCGCTCGGCTATGCCGGCGTCTATTCCAGCTTCCTGCGGCATGCGGAGAACGCCTCCAAGACCTACGGCGTCGATGCACGCGACATCCTGATCGAGCTCGGTGAGCGCCGGATGATCGGCGGCCAGGAAGACATGATCGTCGATGTCGCTCTCGACATGCTCGCAACGCGCCGGAAGCGTTCGGCCTGACGACGGTTTGGTCGACGCGCCTGGCTGAATGCCCTCTCCCGCGATAATGGCGAGCGTGGCATGAAATCCAGCCGATCACGGATATCCGCAGCGATCCTCCTGTTCGTCGGCCATGTCCGGCCACCCCCCCTCCCGGAATCTGCCTTTTCAGACTTTCACACGCTTCATGCTGTCGACGAGGTCAAACGTTGACAGATGCAAAATTGTAATACAAGTTGATAATATGAATATCTTATGATCCTCGGAAAGCCTTCCGCAACCAAATAAGAGTCGTGAACGCGGCGACCCCTTCTCGTGCAACATCAAAGGTTGAAGACCGAAGGAGTTTTGTTTTGAGCCAGGCCGCTTCCAATACGACCTTCTCCCGGATCGGGTGGGGATTTCATGGCTGATGTCGGCGTATCCGGTTCCCGCCGGGGGTGGCAGATCGGCAAGGCGGGCAAGGGGCTGGCCGGCGCGCTGGTGCTCGTGGCCTTCTGGGAAATGCTCCGGTCGAGCGGAGTGGTCGATCCGCGCGACCTGCCTTCGGTCCTTGCCATTCTCCGTTCTTTCGTCATGCAGATCACCAATGGCGCTCTCGTTCTCGCGGCGCTTCAGACCCTGTTTTCGTGGGCGATCGGCATGGCGGTCGCCATGGTGTTAGGAACCGCGCTCGGCATTCTCCTGGCGCTGGTTCCCTGGCTGGAACGGGCGAGCCGGCCGACGCTGGAATTCCTGCGCCCGATCCCTTCGGTGGCCCTCATTCCGGTGGCCCTGATGGCGCTCGGGATCGGCGTCGCGATGCAGGTCTCGCTGATCACCTTTGCCAGTATCTGGCCGATCCTGTTCGCCGCGCGCCAGGGCGTGGAGGCCATCGATCCGCGCTATTTCGATGTCGGCCGGGTCTGGGGCCTCGGGCAGGCGGGCCGGATCGCGCGCATCGTGCTTCCTGCCGCCTTGCCATCGATTGCGACCGGCACCCGGATCGCCGCCTCCGTGGCGCTGGCGCTGTCGATCACCGTGGAATTGCTGACCGGACGGCCGGGGCTGGGCGCGGTGCTGCAGGCCGCGCGCCTGTCGGGACAGACCGCGGACATGTGGGCCGTGGTGTTTTGCGCCGGGATCATGGGGCAGGGGATCAACATGGTCTTCCTGCGCATCGAACGCGCCCTGTTTCCATGGAGTGGAGAGCATCTTGCCTGATCGCCAAAAACTGACGATCCTGTTCGTCCAGGGGCTGTTCATCGCGCTCCTCGTGGCTGTTTGGCAATGGGCCGCGATTGCCCATCCCGCGCCCTATCTGCCGCGGATCGGCCCGATCATCGAGGCGTGGCTTTCCTATTTCCGAGCGCCGCTTCTACACCAGGCGACCTGGCCCAGCTTGTATCGCCTGCTTGCCGGCTTCTGGATAGGCGGGGGGCTTGGTGTCGTGTTCGGACTGGCGCTGGGGCAGGCGCGCGGTCTCATCGACTGGACGCGGCCGACGCTTGAATTCCTGCGCTTCATTCCCGCGGTCGCCATTCTTCCGGGCGCGCTCGTGATCCTCGGGCCGACCGATGGCATGCGGATTTTTATCATCGCCTTCGGGTCTTTCTTTCCCGTGCTGCTTGCCACGCTTGACGGCACAAGGCGGATCGAGCCGCTTCTGCTCGATGTGGCGAAGATTGAGGGGCTGAAGCCGGTGACGGTTTCGTGCCGCGTGATCCTGCCCGCCACCTTGCCGGCGATCTTCGCGGGCCTGCGCATCGCGCTCGGCATGGCGCTGATCATGATGATCATCTCCGAACTCATGGCCGCGACGAACGGGATCGGGGTCGCGATGCTGCGCGCGCAGCGCCTGTTCCAGAGCGCGAAAGTCTATGGCGGCGTTCTGGCCATCGGCACGATCAGCATTGTCCTCACACTGGCGCTTCTGGCCGTGGAGCGCCGGGTGCTGCGCTGGCACATCGGATGGAGAGAGGGCGCGAAATGACAGCTTTGACACGGACGGAAACGACGATGGGCACCGAACTTCTGAAGGCCGAGAATTTGACCAAGGCTTATGCCGGCAACGCGACCCCGGTGCTGGGCGGCGTCGATTTCGCCCAGACCGAAGGCGAGTTCCTCTCGGTGGTCGGCCCCTCCGGCTGCGGAAAGACCACGCTTCTGCGCTGTCTGTCCGGTCTGATGCGGCCGGATGCGGGTGGCGTCTCGCACCGGGGCGAAAGCTTCACCCGGCCGCCGGAATGGCTCTCGATCGTGTTCCAGGACTATAATCGCAGCCTGTTCCCATGGCTCACCGTGCGCGGCAATGTCGGTTTCGGCTTGCGCGAACGCGACCGGGCAAAGAAGGCGGCGATGGTGGATGACGCGATCGATGCCGTCGGTCTTTCCCATGCCGCCGATCTTCACCCCTGGCAGATTTCGGGCGGGATGCAGCAACGCTGCGCGCTGGCGCGTTCGCTGGTGTCCTCGCCGGGCCTGCTGCTGCTCGACGAACCCTTCGCATCGGTGGATGCGCAGACCCGGATCGATCTTCAGGACCTGTTGATGAAGCTGGTTGCCGAGCGCGGCATCTCCGCGCTCCTGGTCACCCATGACATCGATGAAGCGGTGTTCATGGGCGACCGGGTGGTGGTGCTGTCGACCCGGCCCGCCCGCGTGGTGGAGGAGGTGGTCGTCGACCTTCCCAAGCCGCGCGATCAGCTCGCCACCAAGGAGAGCCCGCGTTTCCTCGAACTGCGTCACCATGTCTACACTTCGGTGCGTCGGCAAGCCGGGGCGGCCGTCTGAGCCGCCCCCAACAACAAAAAGAAGATCAGAAAAACCTCACCAGAGAGAGAACAAATCCATGTACAAAACCCTGAAAACCCTGATCGTTTCCGCCGCGATGGCCGTGACCACGCTGTCGGCCCTGCCGCAGCCTGCCGTAGCGCAGGACCTGACCAAGGTCCGTGTTGGCTACATTCCCGTCGGCGTCTATGCCTATCTATGGCGGGCCCGCGATGCCGGCTATTTCGC
>NZ_DEPM01000144.1:10392-19434 GCF_002358775.1 Martelella sp. UBA3392 | reverse complement strand
GCGCTGCAATCCGGCAGCCTGCAATTCGGCATTTCGGATGCGCTCGGCGTGCTCAACGCCCGCAATGCCGGCATCCCGGCGACCTATGTGTCGTTCAATTTCGCCCAGACCGAAGAAAGTCCGGTCCACGCGGCGCTGACCTTCGATCCCGAGATCAAGGGACCCGCCGATCTTGCGGGCAAATCGGTGGCGACCAATCTCAGCTACAACACCGACTGGACCATGATGCGGGCGTGGCTGCGCGATGCGGGCGTCGATCTCGACACCGTCCAGTTCCAGGAAATTCCCTTTCCCGAAATGATCGCCTCCGCCCGCTCCGGTTCGGTGACGGTTGTCGGCGCCGTCGAGCCCTTCGTGACGCTTGCCGAAGCGGACGGCGCCACGGTTCTCGGACATTTCTTCACCGAGGTTAAGTCGCCTGCGGTGCTGTCGGGCGTGGTGGCGATGACACCGTGGATCGAGGAAAACGAAGAACTCACCGTGGCCTTTGTGGAGGCGATCGACAAGGCGATCGACGATTTCAACAGCGATCCGCAGATCGCGCGTGACACGATTGCCGCCAATACCAAGATACCGGCGGCGGTCGTGCAGGCCATGCAGCTTGGCGTCTGGGATACCAATGTCGATCCGAACGAGATGCAGTTCTGGGTCGACGCCGCCTCCGCCGAAGGCATGCTGGGCGCGGAAACGGATCTCGAAGACCTGGTCTGGACGCCGGCCAATTGAGGAACGCTGCAAGGCGGGCGCTCGGTCTGCCTCTCAAAAACTGAAAAGGCACTATGATCTGTGTCGTAATGGCCGGGCGGTGAAAACCCCCGGCCATTTTTCTATGAACCCCTCCCGCTCGGCTGCCGATCGCAGGGCTGTTGAAAGCAACGCCTGATCGTGCAAACCCGAAACGAAGAGCCCCGAGCACGGCTTGCGTGCCCGGGGCGCGGGAACGGTCGGTTCCTTGAGGCAGGCGTTTTACTGGGCCTTGGATGCCTCGACCAGGGCGTGGAGCCGCTCATATTCGGCCTTCACTTCCGGCTGGCCTTCCAGCAGTTCGGACGCAAGCGTGGCAAAGCCTTCTTCCATCTGTGCCTGTTCTTCCGGGGGGAGCTGGGTGATCACGCCGCCATTCTCGGTCCAGGTGGCGTAGGAGCGGTCGACGTTTTCGACTCCCCAGGGGTAGACGGCTTCTTCGGCGATGCGACCGGCTTCGATGATGGCGGCCTTGGTGTCTTCGCTCTGCATCTGGAACCAGTCCTCGTTCACCACGGTGACGGAGACCACTTCGGCGAAGTGCAGGTCGAGGATATATTTGCCGACGTCGTAATATTTGAACGCGGTGAGGATCGGCACGCCGACCAGCATGCCGTCGAGACCGCCGGACTGGAGCTGCGGGATCACCTCGGACAGCGCCAGCGGCAGCGGGATCGCGCCGAGCTGTTCCATCGGCTTGATCTGGAGCGGCGAGGCGAAGGTGCGGATCTTGAGGCCCTTGACGTCTTCCAGCGTCTTGGCATCTTCCATGGTGAACAGCACGGTTGGCGAATTGTAGATCGCGCCGATCACCCGCAGCCCCTTGTCCAGGAACATGGTTTCGAGGTGATCGCGGTATTCCGGGTCGTGAAGCGCCGCATGCACATCCTCCGGCGAGGTGAACAGGCCCGGCACGTCGAAGGCCTGGAAGCGCGGATCGACGTTGGACATGAAGGATGTCGGCGTGGTGAAGGCCTCGATCGTGCCCAGAAGCACGCCTTCCGACATGCGCGGGATCGCGCCGAGCTGGGAGGCCGGGTAAATCTCGGTCGTCACCGCGCCGGGCGCGCGCTCGGCGAGCTCGTCGGCAAAGACCTTGATCCATTCATGCTGCACGTCGTTGATGGTCGCGGTCGCAAGCTTCATCGTGGTTTGCGCCTGGGCGGTGAGGAAGGTGCTCACCGTCAGAGCGGTGGCGAAGGCTGCCGTTTTCAAAAGATTGGAGATCATGGAAAGCGTCCTTTTCAGTGGGCGAGGGTCAGGGATAGAGCGGGAACATAGGTGATCACGATGAGCGCGATGACGAGGACCACCACGAAGGGGGCAACGCCCCGGTAGAGCGTGTGCGCGGGCAGGCCGGTCACCTGCTGCGCCACGAAGATGTTCAGCCCGAAGGGCGGCGTGAACATGCCGATCGCAAGATTGACGGTCATGATGATGCCGAAATGGATCGGGTCGATGCCGAGCGACATCGCGATCGGCGCCAGGAGCGGCGCGAAGACGAGGATCGCGGAGGTCGGATCGAGGAAGGCGCCGATGGCCAGAAGCAGCAGGTTGATCGCCAAGAGGAAGGCAAAGGCGGAAAGCTCCATCGCGTTGATCCAGGCGATGATCGCCTGCGGGACGCCCTGCGTCGTCACGATCCAGGTGATGACGCTTGCCGCGGCGACCAGGATCAGGATCTGGCCGGAAAGCATTGCCGCGCTGCCGGCCGCGCTGACGATGTCGCGCAGCGTCATGCTGCGGTAGACGAAGAGCCCGATCACGATCGCATAGAAACAGGCAAAGCCGCCCGCCTCGGAAGGGGAAAATACGCCGAGATAGATGCCCCCGAGCACGAAAACCGGCATCAGGATCGCCCAGAAGGCATCCTTGGTGGCCTTGGCGGCGGCCTTGAAGGAGAAGGCGTGATCTGAAGGAATGCCCCGGCGCATCGAATCCACGACCACGAACAGCGAAAGAAGCGCCGCCATGAGGATCGCCGGCAGGATCCCGGCGATGAACAGCCGGGGAATGGATTGCTCGGCGGCCATGCCATAGAGGATCATGGCGATGCTGGGCGGGATGACGATGTCGATCGCGCCGGACGAGGCCAGCAGGCCGCCCGCGCGGCGCTGGCCGTAGCCCGCCGCAATCAGCTTCGGATAGAGCGTCTGGCCGAGCGCGGCGACGGCGGCGACCGACGACCCGGAGATCGCGCCGAGCGCCGTGGACGCCGCCACGGTGGAGACCCCGAGACTGCCCGGAACCCGTCCCACCATGGCCATGGCCCAGGCAATCAGCCTGTTGGCGATGCCGCTGGAGCTCATGAGCTGTCCCGCGAAGACGAAGAACGGGATTGCCAGGAGGGCGAAATTGTCCAGCCCGCCGAACATCACCTGCTGCAGCGCCACGGGGGGTATGTTCAGGAAGAACAGCATGGCGACGGCGACCACCGTCAGGAAGACGAGGAAGATCGGCGTGCCGATGGCGACCAGCAGAATGGGCAGGACGATATAGGCGAAGATCATGGGCGGATCTCCGTAGCCTTACCCTTGCGTAACAGGGCCATGATGTCGAAGGCGAGTTTGACGGCGCCCGCCACGGTCAGCCCCGCGAAACCGAAGAGAAGGGCCGCATGCGGTATCGTCATCGGGATGCCAAGCCCCATGCTGCTTACGCCGATCCGGTTGATCTTGACGATGAAAAGCCAGGACGCAT
This sequence comes from Martelella sp. UBA3392, assembly GCF_002358775.1. Taxonomy (NCBI): domain Bacteria; kingdom Pseudomonadati; phylum Pseudomonadota; class Alphaproteobacteria; order Hyphomicrobiales; family Aurantimonadaceae; genus Martelella; species Martelella sp. UBA3392. The sequence goes on along the minus strand of NZ_DEPM01000144.1, from coordinate 15,990 downwards.
GGGTTGCGAAGGCGCAGGCGAAGATGGCGATGAGATCGTGGAGGATATACCAGAAATAGCGGGCGCGCCCGGGGGTATAGAGCGGCACCAGATCCACGCTGATATGGCTGCGGGCGAAGAATGACAGGACCGCCGCAATCATCGTGATCCAGATGATCAGATAGATCATCAGCTCATCGGCGCCGACGGGGGAAATGCCGAAAAGATAGCGGCTGCCGGCGTTGAGCACATTGATGGCGACCACGACGAGCAGCACTATGCCGAGGCCGGTGTGGAGCGCGCGGGTGACGAAATTGCCCGCGCCATTCGGTTTTTCGGCGGCGTTGCCTTCCTCACTCATGCGCGCTCCTCCAGGATACGGCGGATCGCAACCAGTTTCTGGGCGCGGCTCTTCTGCAGTTCGGCGATCTTTTCGGGCATATAATCATAGATGCCGCTGCCCGATTTCAGGCCCAGCGTGCCGGCCGCAATCTTCTCCTTGACCAACTCCGGCACGTCCTTGCGGTCGGCGAGGTCGGCGTTGAGGAAGCTCGACACGGAGTTGTAGATGTCGAGCCCGGCCATATCCAGAAGCGCCATCGGGCCGATTACCGCAAGCTTGTAGCCTATCCCCCATGATACGCAGGTGTCGATATCCTCCGGGTCGACCACGCCCTGCTCGACAAGGTCGATCACTTCGCGCAGAAGCGCGTAAAGCACGCGGTTTTCGACGAAGCCCGGCACATCCTTCTTGACGGTGACGGGCAGCAGGCCGAGCGAGCGGATCAGCGTCTTGATCGCTTCGCTAGTCTCCGGCGCGGTCTGCGCGCCGGCAATCACCTCGATCATCGGAATGATGTGCGGCGGGTTCGACCAGTGCATGCCGACCATGCGGGCGGGATTGGAGATGTGCTCCTGAAGGCTGGTGATCGGAATGCCCGACGTGTCGGAAGCGACGATCACGTCAGGGCCGATCAGGGCATCAATCTGGCGATAGACGCCGGCCTTGATTTCGGACTTCTCCGGAACGTTCTCGATCACCAGATCAGCTCCGGCGACCGCTTCGGCGAGGTCGCTCGTCAGCTTAACCGGGTTGTCGCCCGTGGCTGCAATGCCGAGCGTATCGAGCACGGCATTGGCCGTCGCGATCATGGCCGAGGCGCGTTCCAGTGCTGCCGGCGCGATATCGTATGCGGTGACGTCAAGGCCGCCGCGCGCCAGCCGCGCCGCCATGCCCGGCCCCATGGTTCCCAACCCGATGATTGCAATTTTCTTCATGGTTTTCTCTTTCCTGGTTGAGTGGTCAGGGCCGGATCGACCGGTCCTGTTGTCTGGAAGCGGCCCCGCGCGCGGGAGACGTCGCAAGCAGGACGATCAGCAGAACGGCTGCGATGATGTTGACAATGGCGACGGCGTGGCCGAGCGCCGGCGGCAGCATCAGGCACAGGCCGGCGATGATGTAGACGGCCCGCATCGGTGCCGAGAGTTCGCTGCGGGCATAGCCGGCAGCGCCCATCGACACGGCGGCGATGCCGCCGAAAGCGGTAATCGCCGCAAGCGTTGCGCCATGCCATGTGCCGCCGAGCAGAAGTTCCGGGGAAAAGGCGAACAGGAACGGCACGAGATAGGCGACCCAGGCAAGCTTCAGCGCTTCGAAACTGGTGCGCCACATATTGGCCCCGCCGATCCTGGCGGCGGTGATCGAGGCCAGCGCCACCGGCGGCGTCAGCATCGACATCATGCCGAAATAGAGGATGAAAAGATGGGCCTGCATCGGTTCGAGGCCGGTATCCTGAAGGGCCGGCGCCAGGATTGTCGCGAGCACGACATAGACGGCGACCGTGGGCATGCCCATGCCGAACAGGATGGCGATCAGCGCGACGAGGATGAGAAGCACGATCTTGTGCCCGCCGCTGAGCGCAATCGCCTGGCCGGCAATGGAGAAGCCAAGACCCGTGAGGCTGATCAGGCCGATGATCAGGCCCGCAGCCGCGGTGATGAGCAGCAGCGGGGCGACCGACATCCCGGTATCGACCAGCACGCGCAGCAGTACGCGGGGGCTGAGGCGCACACCGCGATAGGGGCGGACAATGCTCACCAGAACCAGCGCGATGATGGCTGCGATGGCGGCCATCTGAGGCCGGGTCTGGAGGTTGAAAAGAACGAAGAACATGACGATGAACGGCAGCGCGAAATGCCCGCCTTCGCGGAACGCCGCACGCACGGTCATGCGCTCGCCCTTGTCGATCTCGCGTACATCGGAGCGGGCGGCCAGCCGATCGACTTGGAGGAAGATCGCGCCGAAATAAAGCGCTGCGGGAAGCGCGGCTGCGATGATCACGTCGTGGTAGGGTACCTGGATATAGTCGGCCATGACGAAGGCCGCAGCGCCCATGACCGGCGGCAGGAGCTGACCGCCGGTGGAGGCCGCGGCCTCGACGGCGGAGGCGGTGGAGGCGCTGAGGCCGGCCCGCTTCATCAGCGGGATTGTCATGATGCCGGTGGAGACGACATTGGACACGGCGTTGCCGGTGATCGTGCCGAAAAGGGCTGAGGTGCCGACGGCGGCCTTGGCGCTGCCGCCGCGATACCGGCCGAAGATCGCGAAGCTGATGCGGGTCAGGAAGTCGCTGCCGCCGGAATGACGTAGAAGTTCGCCGAAAAGGACAAAGGGAATGACGATTTCGACGGCGACGCGCACCGGCGTTCCCAGAAGCGCGTTCGGATCGGTGAGCATGTAGATCGCCCAGCGATCGACCGGCGTTTCGGGAATGCCGAACGGGCCGCCGAACAGGGCGAGCAGGGAAAACAGGGCAACAATCAGGACGACGGGCAAGCCGACATAGCGCCAGACGAGGAAACCAAGCCCGGCAATCACGGCATAGGCGCTCAGCGTCAGCCACAACGGGCGCATCACCGCGAGGATCGTCAGTTGCGGGTAGCGCCAGGCGATGGTGAGCATGATTGCCAGCAGCACGCAGCCGGCCAGATAGGCCGCAAGGCGGAGCGCGCCGCGCGCCCGGTCGCCCAGCAGGAAGGCTGTCACGGCGAGCGACAGCCCCACGGCGCAGGCCAGAGGTTGCTCGTTATAGAGCGGGACCTTGACCAGCATGGGCAGGTTGAGAATCCACGCCAGCGAGATCGCGACCAGCAGGAAGCCGGCCGCTTTCGCCCCGACATTTGTCGTCGGGGCTCTGGAGACAGGCTCTGTGGATGTATCGTGTCGGGTGGTCATGATGTCAGCCCTGCGACTGGAGCCCGATCATTCCGTGTCCGATAGCTGCGCGCCCTCGTGATAGGGCAATTTCGTATAGACCCGCGACACGCTCTCCTGCGACATGGCGCCAAGGATCGGATTGGAGGCGGCGAGTGCGGCGGGATCAGTGTTGATCATCTCCGCGATCTCGGAGACCACAGCCGGATCGAGGTCCTTGCGGGCGACGAGGACATAGTCGTAGGCCATCGTCTTGAACGCTTCCGGCGCGCCGACGACGCCGGCATCGGCCGCGACATCGTAGATGTAGGCTTCCGGTGCGACGGCATTCATGCGTTCGACCGCTTCGGGGCTGTCGTCGAAGGGCAGCCAGGCTATGCCGCCGAGCGCCGAATCCGCCTCGACCACCGCGCCCGCACGGAGCGCGAAAAGCGTGGCGTCGACATCGCCGTTGACCAGCGCCTCGACGCCCGTGCGCACGCTGGAGACGGGAACGGTGGTGACATCGTCGGGCGTCAGGCCGCCATTGGCGAGCGCGCCTTCGAAATAGGGCAGAAGGCTCGCCTGCGCGGGAACGCCCCAGGCCATGCGCTTGCCCTTGAGATCGGCAATTGTTTCGATCCCGGAATCGGCACGGACCATCAGTCCGACCGGACTTGGAAGCAGCGCGGCGACCAGCGCGATATTATCCTGCGCCATACCCTTGAAGGGCCCATTTCCGCGAATGGCATCGCCTGCGTCAGGCGTGACAAGCGCCGCGATATCGAGCTCCCCGGCATTGATGAGGGGAACGAAAGCGGTCGCGCCGCCAAAGGACTGGACGGTCACGTTCATATCGGTATTCGTACCGATCGCCTGGGCGAGCGCGGCGTTCACGCCATAGTTCTGGGAGCCCTGCTGTCCGGAGCCGAAGCGCAGGTCCTGGGCGAGGGCGGCGGAACCGAAAGAGCATGCCGCAAGCAGCACGCCGGCTGCGAAAGTTTTGAATTTCATTTTTGTTCACCTCTGTGTTTTGCGACCGGACCGGCGTTTTCGCTTCTTGTCCCTTGGTCGTTGGTTCTAGTGGATCATGTCTGGCTGGCCTTGATGAGGTCTGCCGCCTTTTCGGCGATCATGATGACGGCGGCGTTGATGTTGCCGCAGGGAAGGTCGGGCATCACCGAGGCGTCGACGACGCGCAGTCCGGTGACGCCGCGAACCTTGAGTTCGGGATCGACGACGGAGGCCTCGTCCGCGCCCATGCGGCAGGTGCCTGCCGGGTGATGCACGGTGATCGAGGTCTTGCGGATATGTTCGTCGATCTCCTCGTCGCTCTGGCATTTGGCGCCGGGGAAGAACTCGGTTTCGATATAGTCGGCCATCGCCGGTTGGGCTGCGAGCGTGCGTCCGACGCGGAAGCCGGCGCGCAGCGACTTCCAGTCGTTCTCGGCGGCAAGGAAGTTCTGGTGAATGAGCGGTGCCGCGAAGGGGTCGGCAGAGGCGATCTTGACCTCGCCCCGGCTTTCGGGCTGCACCGCGACGATGCGGGTGGCAAAGCCATCGCGAAACGGCTGCTTGAACGGCTTGAGCCACGGCCAAGCCGCCAGCGGGGCCGCGGTGAAGAGAAGCTGGATGTCGGGGAGCGGCCGGCTTTCATCGCTCTTGAGAAAGGCCACGACCCCGCCGGGCACGTCGCCGGAAAAGCCCTTGCCGGTCAGATAGGTCCTGGCGAAGTCGATCGCGATCCTGTCGGCACGCATTTTGTGCAGGAAGGGGCCGGGCGTCTTGCGATGGTGCATGATCAGCACCGAGACATGGTCCTGCAGGTTCTTGCCGACGGCGGGAAGGTTGACCCTGGTCTCGATACCCTGCGCCTGCAATTCGTCGCCCGCCCCGAGGCCCGAAAGCATCATCAGTTGCGGCGTGTTGATGACGCCGCCTGAAAGCAGCACCTCGCGCTTTGCGATGACGCGGCGCTCGCTGCCCTTGTGGTCGAAGACGAGACCGGTGGCGCGGCTGCCGTCGAAAGTGATGTGTTTCGCCATGGCCTGGGTCAGAACGATGAGGTTCTTCCGCTTCATCGCCGGCCGCAGATAGGCGTTGGCGGTGGAGGCGCGCCGGCCCTTGTCGATCGTCATCTGCAGACGGCTGAACCCCTCCTGGGTCTCGCCGTTGTAATCCTCGATCTGGGGATAACCCGCCGCGCGGCTGGCTTCGGCCACGGCATCCGTCAGCGGGTCTTCGTAGCGGCAGCGCTGGGTCGAGAGCGGGCCGGAGCCGCCGCGAAACGCCGTTTCGCCGCCTTCCCAGCTTTCCGTTTTCTTGAAATAGGGCAGGGTCTTTTCATAGGACCATTCCGAAAGTCCCGAAGCCGCCCAGCGATCGTAATCGCCGCGATTGCCGCGGACATAGGCCATGGCATTGGT
>NZ_DEPM01000144.1:0-10013 GCF_002358775.1 Martelella sp. UBA3392 | reverse complement strand
CCGACATTGTCCTCCGGCTCGCAGAAATACATCCAGTCATGGCGGCGTTCGGTGAGGATCTTACCCCAGCCGAGCGGGATGTGGATCATCGGATCGCGATCCCAGCCGCCGGCTTCCAGCAGCAGGACGGTAACGGAGGGGTCTTCTGTCAGTCGATTGGCCAGCACACAGCCCGCGGAGCCGGCTCCGACGATGACGTAGTCATAGGTTTCAGCGTGCGACATGGCGTTCTTCCTTGCGATCGGCGCGACCGGCCCGATCCGTCTTAAGAATGTTGGGTGGCGAAAGGCGCAGGGCTTCAGGCCCGCGCCTTTCGCCAATTTGTCTCAATCGAGGTCTTCGGCAAGGCCCTTGTGGCGGACAGCCGCCGACCAGTGGTCCCAGCCGCGATTGATCTGCGCGCCGACCAGATTGCCGGCGGCCTCGAGTTCGCCATCGGTCATGAACTTGATCTTCCCGATCTGCAGGCCGAGCGTATAAGCCTTGGCTTCCTGTTCCATATAGAAGGCGCGGAAGGTCGTCTGCCGGATCGAGTTGCCGACGTTCACGACGCCGTGGCGGGCCATGATCACGGCAGCCGACTGGCCGAGGCTTTCGGCGATTTCGGCGCAGACTTCGGGACTGCCGCCGAACAGGTCGGTGTTATCGCCCTGCTTGTCGCGGATTTCATAGACAGGCACGGATTCGCCGAGGAAGGCGCCCATATGGGTGACCGGCCGCAGCGGGGTGTCGATGAAGCAGAAGGGCAGGACGGCGGGCGAATGCGTGTGAAGAACGCACATGACGTCCGGACGCGCCTTGTAGATCTCGCTGTGGATATAGCGCTCCAGATAGGAGGGGCGATTGTCCGTCGTCTCGCCATCGAGCGTCAGGGTCTGGATATCGGAGGGCGTGATCGTGTTGGGCGCGAGCTTCTGCGGCAGCAGGAACTGGTCCGGGTTTTCCGGGTCGCGGGCGCTGATATGGCCGAAGACATCCATGATGCCCTCGTTCACCAGAATGCGGGTGGCCATCACCAGTTCCTGGATCGCGGTTTCGCGCGCTGTTCTCGTATCAGACATTGTTCAGGTCTCCTCTGGAGGGGCGGTCCCGGCGTGATCCCGAAAGGAATCACGCCGGGAGAGACATCGGTTAGTTGGAGTAGAGACCGACGATCCGGTTCTGCTCAATGATATTGTCAGCATATTTGTCGAGAAACTCTTCGCGCGTCGGCGTGCCCTCGACATTGGTGTCCAGCGCGTAGACCCAGAAGTAATAATGATGGTCGCCATGGCCGGCCGGCGGCTGCGGTCCATAATACTGCATGTCTCCGGCGCCATTGGGGCCGACGCGGTACTTCTCCTGCGCATCCGAAAGATCGGTGGCCTTGGGGTCGATGGCATAGACCGTCCAGTGGGTGAAGCCACGTGCGAGCGGCGCGTCCGGATCATGGCAGATCACGGCGAGTTCTTTCGTGCCTTCCGGCACGCCGCTGACCGTCAGCTTCGGCAGGACATTGCCCTTGTCGCCGGCATGCTTGTCGGCAAGGCGCGAAAGCGGCGCGAAATCGGAGGAGGTGATTTTCAGGTCTTTGATGTTCAGAGGCATGTCGTCTCCTTGGTGTTCGTTTGTTTCAGGCCGTTGCCTTGAGATCGGCAACGCTCATTCCGCCCACGCGCTGATGCACGCGACCGCCGGTGGCCACCGCAACACATATCAGGATTTCGTCAGGACGCGGGCCGTCCGGCACGACGAAGGTGAAGGCGTCGTAATGGGACCGGATATAAAGCTCGTCCTTGTGGGCGAGCGGTATATCGATGGCGGTGCCGGCCGAGGCGACCTTGCTGGCGGAAGAGATCCATGCGGCTCCGCCGCCGATGGCTTCGCGCAGCGGATCGCCGAACGTGGTGGTGACGCAGGCCACTACATGCTCCTGCTCGCCGGCGACCCCGGCGATGCCGCCCTTGCCGTAGCTTTCGACCGGGCGGCCGCCGATGAGGGCAACCGCGCGTTCGCCCAGCGCATAGCCGATGGCGGCCGAGGGGGCGGTCAGCGCCGAAAGGTCGTCAACGAACTTGCCGGCGAAGGGATTCTTGATGATGACGCCCGCCGCCGCCTTGATCAGCGGGGCCATTGCGCTGCCGCCATCATGCAGCACTTCCTGGGTCGCACCGTACCAGCCGCGGACCTCGTAGTCCTTTTCGACCTGGCTAGAGTAATTCATGAATGTCTCCTGTAGAGATGAAAGGGAATAGTGCTTACTGCGGCCACGAATAGACGCGGTTGATCGGATCGAAGCGGGCGGCGGTCAGCGCTTCCGGGGTGAAGCCGTTGCCATAGGACATGGTGCGGTTGGCGGCGTGATCGGCGGACAGCTTCTGGGTCAGGTCGGTGATCGGGCGCACCGATTTTTCCCAGTCGGCGAGTGCTTCTTCGAGCGATGCGCCCTTCTCGACGTCCTGCGCCAGCGTGAAGGCGTTCACCATGCCGCAACCGGCACCCTGCGCCAGCGCCGGGCACATGGCATGGGCGGCATCGCCGACAAGGGCGACCTTGCCGCGCGACCAGGTGTTGAGCTTGGTGGTCTGATAGGTATCGTAGCGCGCGTCCTCGATCTTGGCGGCATCGACCAGGCAGGGTTCGAGGAAGGGGAACATCTCCATCCAGACCTCAAGGTCGAGCGGCACCTTGGAGCCACGCGGATCGGCGGACGGCGCCATCAGGCCGAGATAGAGTTCTCTTTCGTTGCAAGGCGAATAGAGAATGCGCTGCACCCGCGGCCAGTGGTTCCACATGTCGATGGTGTTGTCCCATTCGCCATGGCCGAGCTTGTCCTTGTGGCGCGGGACGATGAGGCGGATGATGCCGTCGGTTGCGCCCCAGCGCTCCTGCTCGAAGCCGAGCGAATCGCGCACCTTGGAGCCGACGCCGTCGGCGCCGACGATCAGATCGCCTTCAACAACCTCGCCGGAGGCGAGTTTCAGCGTGCCGGAAGCCTCCGCGCCGACCGCCTCGGAATTGGTGCGGATTTCAACGCCGACTTCGCGGGCGCGGTTGGCGAGCGCATCGTGCAGATGAGCGCGGGTCATGATGCGCCACGGCAGGCCGTTGAACGTCTCCTTCGACACGGTCTTGTTGTGCATCCAGGTCTCATAGGCCGGCGGCGTGAAGGAATCCTCAAGCACCTCATTCAGGCAGCCGATGCCTTCGAGCACCCTCAGGCCGTTGTGCCAGAGATAGATGCCCGCGCCGAAGGCGCGCAGTTCAGGGCTCTTTTCGTGCAGGACGACGTCCCAGCCGTTCTGGCGCAGGGCGATGGCGGCCGTGAGGCCGGAAAACCCGCCGCCCGCAACCTGCGCAACCCGTGTCTTGTCCGAGGTTTTGTTGATGCTGACCATTTCTCTGTTCCTGTTGATTTTTATTGGGGACGCCGGCCGCTCAGCCGTCGATGAAGTTGCGGATCGCGCAGATCGTGACGTCGGGATTGGTCTCGTTCACGTAGTGGTCCGCGCCGGGCACGACGACGATGGGCAGGTCCGGCCGCAACTCATGGGTCTTTTCAAGCGCCGCCGCGGAGACCAGCTTGCTGTCGGCGCCGCGCATGATCAGAACCGGGCGGGTGACATCGCGGTAAGCGGGCGCCAGATCGGCGCGCAGGCCCTCGGCCGTCTGTGCCATGGCGGAGGCGGAGGCCAGCGGGCGCAGGCCGTCCGCAGCCGAGGCGTAGCCGCTTTCCGCGCGAATGCGGATCGCGGGAGCGGGAATATTCGGATAGCGATTGGCGAGATAGGCGACAACGGCCTCGGTATCGGCAAAGGCCTGATCGCCGGCATTCACTCTGGCGGAGAGCGAGGCGAACACCTCGTCCTCGATATAGGGCGTGAAGTCGATGGCGGCGACCGAGCGGACAAGTTCGGGATGGCGCTGGGCGGCGGTGACCGAGTTGCGCGAGCCGAGGGAATGTCCGACGAGAATTGCAGGGCCCATATCGAGCGTCTTGATGAGCGCGGCAATATCGTCGGCATAATCAATGGCTTCGTAGCCTGTTTCGGGCTTGTCCGAGCGTCCGTGGCCGCGCTGGTCCACGGCCACCGTGGTAAACCGGTCGGAAAATGCATCCATGAGCGGACCGAAAACGGCGGAGTTCGCGGTGATCCCGTGGAAGAACAGCATGAGCGGGCCGCTACCCCCGATGCGCACGTTCAAAGTGATGCGGCCGGTGTCGATTCGTTGTTCTTCATACCGGCTTTGGCTGTCCGCCATATCGAAGTTCCCTTGTCGTTTCTAATTGTTCTATGTCGTCAGGGAACCACGACCGCTATTAGCTGTCAATAAGATTGTAAGACATTCTTGCGTTAATTATTGCAGACAGCATGCGCCCGCATGCTATCCTCCGCGCGCCCGTTCGTGTAGAAAAGCCATGAATATATAATTGGAAGAGCCGTAAGGAAACGCCATGAACCCTGGTCTGGACCTCCGGATCACGCCGAGAACTGTGCAGCAGCAGACAATTGAAAAGCTGAGACTGGCGATCATCGCCGGGGTGTTCCCGCCGGGCAGCCGTCTGGTCGAGAGCCAGCTTTGCGCCCAGCTTGGGGTCAGTCGCCCGTCGCTCCGCGAGGCGCTGCGCAGCCTGCAGGCGGAGCGGCTGATCGAGATCATACCGAACCGGGGTCCTTTCGTTCCCAAGCTTTCCTGGGAAGAGGCGACCGAAATCTACGATGTGCGTGAACTTCTGGAGGTCGTGGCGGTGGGCCGTTGCGCCACGCGGATCACGCCCGAGCAGGTCAAGGAACTGGAAAGGGCGCTGAAGGCTTTCGAACGCGCCCAGAAAAGCCGGGACAGCCTCGAACTGGTGACGACGGCGGCCGAATTCTACGCGATCATTCTGGCCAATTGCGGTAACGCCATTCTCGAGGAAGTCCATCGCGGGCTTGTGGCGCGGATCAGCTTTTTCCGCGGCCGGTCCATGTCGCTTGAAGGGCGTGCCGGGGACAGCCTTCAGGAGATGCGCGACATCTACGATGCGATTGCCGCGGGCGATGAAAAGCGCGCGCGGGAGGCGGCGCAGCGCCATCTCGATCAGGCCAAGGCTGCCGCCAAGCACGCGATGGAAAACGAGGCCTGATTGCGCCGGCCTGTTTCAGCCAGGCGGATGGTGGCGTAAAAATGCGCGCTTTGCCCGGTTTGCAGGCAAAGTCCGCACGCCTGAGGAAAGCGACTCACTTATCCTCCAGAACCCTGCGCGCGGCGCGGAAGCATTCAACCGCCTGAGGCACGCCGCAATAGATCGCGACGACATGGATAATGGCGCGGATTTCCTCCTTGGATACGCCATTGTTTATGGCCCCCTGACAGTGCAGTTCCCATTCATGCATCTTGCCGAGCGCCCCGATCATGGCGAGGTTCATCATGGACCGCGTCTTCGGCGGGATCACATCATCGCCCCAGCCGAAGCCCCAGCACCACGCCGTCATCGCCTCCTGGAACGGCCGGGTGAAGTCGTCGGCCGCCGCGAGGTTTTTCTCGACATAATCCGCGCCGAGCGTGCTCTTGCGCTGTTCGAGGCCCTTGAGGAACAGGTCTTCGTCAAAAACGCTCATTTCATGTCCTTTCCTGTGTCAATCGCCGGCGGTCATCGTGCGGGCAAAGCTTTCGGCAATGGCCAGAACGGCGGCGTGAATCGGACCCGCGGTCAGGCTGGGCATGACGGAAGCGTCCACCACATGGAGATTGTCGAGCGACTTGAGCCGCAAATCCGGATCGACGACGGCATCGTCGTCTTTGCCCATTCTGCAGGTGCCGCACGGGTGATGATGGGTGATGACGGCCTTGGCGATGAATTCGTCGATCTCGGCCTTGCTGTCGAGAGGACCGGGAGCGAGCTCGCGATCTCGCCATTCGGCAAGCCCGTCCGCATGGCCGACCGTCCGCGCGGCCTCAAGCGCGCTTCGGAACATGGCGCGGTCATGCTCGGTCTCAAGATAGGCCGGGTCGATGATCAACCGATCGCCGAGGTTCGGCCCGCTGATACGCAAGCTGCCGCGGCTGGTCGGGTTGGTGACGCCGAATAGAAACGAATAGGCCGTGCCGGGCTCGGGCGCCTGGAAGGCTTCGGATACGATCGGCGCCACGCCGCAGCCGACCACGATCTCGGGCCGCCCGGTGGCGGTGAAGTCGCCGGCCCGCATATAGGCCATCGATTCGGAGTGCTGAAGGCGCGATGCCGGCAGATGTTTGCGGGTGGCGTAGAGATTGCCGGCGCCCAGCAGATGGTCCTGGAGATTGCGGCCGATGCCCGGCATGTCGATCAGGCAGTCGACAGATGCAGCCGCAAGCGCGTCCTTTGGACCGATTCCGGAGCGCATCAACAGGGCAGGGGTTTCCAGCGCGCCTGCGCACAACACAACCTGATCAGCAAGAATTTCGAACGGGCCCTGTGGACCAACGCTCTCGATCCGGTTCACCCGGTTGCCATCCATGGCCAGCCTTTGCACCCTTGTGTTGGTGACAATCTGGAGGTTTTCCCGTGCCCGAACCTCCGGCGTCATCCAGGCCTCGGCGACCGTCACGCGGCGGCCGTCGCGGATGTTCAGCGAATTGGGCGTAACCCCGACCATGCGACCGTCATTGTGGTCGGGAAGGCGCGGCAGGCCGAGCGAGACGCCGGTCTCGATGAATGCGCGGGTGAGGGGGCTTACCTCCTCGTCGGGCATGTAGATGGGCATCGGGCCGCTGCTGTCCGGACGGTCTTCGATCGCGTCGAAGACGGGCAGAAGCGCTTCCCAGCTCCAGCGGGAATCGCCGGTTGCATCGACCCAGGCCTGATAGTCTTCGGGATGTCCGCGCATGTAACCCATGGCATGCAGGCAGCTCGATCCGCCGATCAGCCGGCCCCGCGCCCAATGGTGGACGCGGCCATAGGTCCCGGCCTGCGGCTCCGTCAGATAATCCCAGTCATAGGCGCGGCCCTGAAGCGCGGGCCAGGCGGACGGCGTCCAGATATCGGGGTCGGAGGGGTCCTCGCCGGCTTCGATCAGCAAAACGCTGCGCGCCGGATTCTCGCTCAGCCGGGCGGCGAGCAGGCTACCGGCCGAACCGCCGCCGATGATGACCACGTCCGCGGTCATCTGTTCCGCGAGACCGCTCATCGCCATGTCTCCATGGCGGGCGAGGGCGTGAGGCTACGGCCCGTGCGCTGTCTGATCTGAAATGTCATGATGATCCCCTTCTTTTTGGACCGGAGCGATGGCCCTGAAGGCCGGAATAATGCCGGCGGAAACCGGATCATGCCCCTGCTGCCTGTTGTTCCGCGCGTCCGGGCGGAAACCGGTGTCCATTTTTCGTCGACGCGCTTCAGCTCCCGCTGTCCATGGACCTCTTCGTCGCCGCCATCGCCTCCAGGATGTGCTTTCCGGCAGCTTTCCGGGCCGCTTTCTCATCGCCTGCGGCAATGGCGTCGTAAATTTCCTTCATCTCCGCCAGACTGCTGACGGCGCGCCCTTCCAGCGACATCGAACGCGAGCGGAAAAGGCTGATCCTGGCGACCAGACCCCGGTGGATCTCCTCCAAGATCGGATTTCCGCAATTTGCGAGAATGACGGAATAGAAGTCCGCGGCTGTGGTGACCCGCGCCAGACTGTCCTTGCTTGAGGCGGCCTTTTCGAAGGCATGAAGCGTGTTCTCAAGCGCTTGCAGTTGTTCAGCGGAGATCATCTGCGAACAGCGCCCGGCGGCCTCGACTTCCAGAAGTTCGCGCACCTCGTAGATGGCGGTGACCTCTTCCCATGTGAGGGTGGGTATCGAAGGGCCACGGTTGGGCACGATGTCGATGAGCCGTTCGGCAGCCAGACTGCGCAAGGCTTCGCGCAACGACGGGCGGCTGATGCCGAGCTGCACGCAGAGCTGACTCTCGATCAGCCGGCTTCCAGGTTCGAAAACACCTGAGAAAATGGCAAGCCGCAGCTTCTCGACCGTTTCCTGCTGCACCGTGCGCGGGAGTATGCGTAAGTTCAGGTCTGGCGGCATTGTTTGAAACCTCGTGCGCCCGGCGGCGGCCAGCAGTGATAAGGGTAATTGCAAGCAAATTTGATCGCGTGAATGCCTTCTTGTCAACTCATAAGAATGAAAGAATGACAGACAATCTGCTTGACGTGTGTCTGGTTTATGTCATCCTTCCCTCCAAACAAAGACACCAAGGCAGAGGGCTTGGGACATGGCGACAATCGCCTCTATCGCAGATATGGATATGCGCCGTGGCGTAGCGGGGCGCATGGTTGCGGGCCTTGATAAGGCCGCCGGTGGCGCGCTTGAGGGCACGCGCGGCATGCGCCAAGCGTTCGGCATTGCCGCGTCCGCCGGCCAAGCCCGCGCCCGGACCGTGCCGGAGCGCGAAGCGCTTGCTCGGAAAAAATCGAGCCTAGCCGCCCGTGGTAACGCAGCTCAGCCCGGAATCTTCTGCGCTCTTGCAGGAAAAGTGCAGCGCGGCAGCCATCTCGCCCGTCTTCATCGGCAGGTCGAGGCGCGCGCGGGCGGTATCGCTGGCGCACCAGATGGCCTCGACGGGCATGCGGTCGTCGGTGGCGTTCATCAGGTTGAGAACGCCCGTCTCGCCATCGTGCCACAGCGTCAGCGTCAGCCGGTCGCCAGGTGCGATGCGGCCCAGTTCATCGGAATACCAGTGGGCCAGCGCCGCGCGGCAATCGAGCGGGGTGTCGGTCTCATTGGCAACTGAGATTTCCACGGGATTGGCGCCTTCGGTGCCATGAACAATGCCCGAATAGGGCACATAAGCTTCGCTTTCGGCCTTGGCCGGAGATGAGAAAACCCAAGCAGACAGGGCAAGAACAACAAGTCTGCCAATCGCTTCCGTCTTGTGACGGGAAACTGACAACCAATTAGGGAACAGCATGATGAAAAACCTACTTGCTTCTGTTGCGCTTAGCGTGGTGCTGGGGACTCCGGCGGCTTTTGCCGCGGAGGTTGATACCATAGCCATCCTCACTCCGGAACAAGGGAGTGACTATGGCTGGAACCAGCAGGGCGTCGAAGCGGCCAAGGCCGCCGCCGAGGCAACCGGCGTCGAGATCATTGTCGCCGAAGGCCTGGGCTATGGCGATGTTCGCGCGCCGATGCGCGAACTCGCGGCCGACGGCGCCGACCTGATGATCGCCCATGCCAGCGGCTACAATACCGCCGGCCCGGAAATCGCCGAGGAAACCGGCGTGCCGGTCGCGATCGTCGACAGCCCCGACGCTCTGGTGAAGGGCCTTGTTGCCGACTACACGCTCTCGGGCCATGAGGGCGCCTATCTTGCCGGTCGACTGGCCGCCAAGATGACCTCCACTGGCACCGTCGGCATCGTCGTCTCCGGCGAGCCGCCCTCATGGAACTCGCAGTCGGCGGGCTTTGCCGAGGGCGTCCATGCCGAGAACCCGGACGTCAAAATCCTCTACTCCGTGATCGGCCCGGCAGCCTATTCGGATGCAGCCGGCGGCAACCGCGTGACGACATCGGTCATCGCGGCCGGCGCCGACATCATCTTCGGCCAGGGCAACGGCTCGAGCTTCGGCATGATCCAGGCCGTTGAATCCAACAAGGCTGTCGACGGATCGGATGTGCTCTTCATCGACGTGATCGGCGACAAGTCCGAGCTGGACAAGGGGCATCTTCTGACCTCGGTTCTGTGGGACATGACCCCGGTTTATACGGCCATGATCGAAGACCTGAAGGCCGACCAGTTCGGCACCCATGGCTACGCGATCAGCCTGGCGGATGATTCCGTCAAGCTCGTCAAGACGCCGCAGGTTGATGAGGCCGCGTGGACCGAGGTGATGGCGCTGCGCGACCAGATCATCGCGGGCGAGATCACGGTCGAGCCGAAATTCGATGCGGAAGATGTCCGCGCCCTGGTTACCGTGACCGAGTGAGCGTATCCGTGGCAAATGCAGCGGCAACCCCGATAAACCTGTCCCCGGAAACGGGGGCAGGCGTCATTGGCGTACACGGCGTAACCAAGCGCTTTCCCGGCGTGA
>NZ_DEPM01000273.1:0-8758 GCF_002358775.1 Martelella sp. UBA3392 | reverse complement strand
GGCGAATTGCGTTTAGACCAAACGCTTGGAAGTTGTCGCTTGCTACAGCGCTTTCCAAGGATCAATCTAGATATCAGGACATTGAAAATGGCCCTTCTTGCTGACGCCCTTTCTCGTGTGAAGCCTTCCGCCACCATCGCCGTGGCCCAGAAAGCGCGCGAACTCAAAGCGAAAGGCCGCGATGTCATCAGCCTTGGCGCGGGCGAGCCCGATTTCGATACGCCCGACAACATCAAGGCCGCCGCGATCGACGCGATCAACCGCGGCGAGACGAAGTATACGCCGGTGGCCGGCATCCAGCCGCTGCGCGAGGCGATTGCCGCCAAGTTCAAGCGCGAGAACAACCTCGACTACACGGCCGCGCAGACGATTGTCGGTACGGGCGGCAAACAGATCCTGTTCAACGCGCTGATGGCGACGCTGAACCCGGGCGATGAAGTCGTGATCCCCGCGCCGTACTGGGTTTCCTACCCGGAAATGGTGGCGCTTTGCGGCGGCACACCGGTGTTCGTCTCGGCAACGCAGGAGCACGGCTTCAAGCTTCAGGCCGAAGACCTCGAAAAGGCGATCACGCCGAAGACCAAATGGTTCATCTTCAACTCGCCGTCCAACCCCTCGGGCGCGGCCTATACCCATGACGAGTTGAAGGCGCTGACCGATGTGCTGATGAAGCACGAGCAGGTCTGGGTGCTCACCGACGACATGTACGAGCATCTGACCTTCGGCGACTTCAAGTTCGTGACGCCGGCGGAAGTGGAGCCCGGCCTCTATAACCGCACGCTAACGATGAACGGCGTCTCCAAGGCCTATGCGATGACCGGATGGCGTATCGGCTATGCCGCCGGCCCGGCCGAGCTGATCAACGCGATGACCACGATCCAGAGCCAGCAGACGTCGGGCGCGTGCTCGATCGCGCAATGGGCCGCCGTGGAGGCGCTCAACGGCAATCAGGATTTCATCACCGAAAGCAAGAAGGCCTTCGAAAAGCGTCGCGATCTGGTGGTCTCGATGCTCAACCAGGCCCCCGGTATCGAGTGCCCGACGCCCGAGGGCGCGTTCTACGTCTATCCGTCCTGCGCCGGGCTGATGGGCAAGACCTCGCCGGGCGGCAAGGTGATGGAGACCGACGAGGATTTCGTCACCGAGCTTCTGGAAGCGGAAGGCATTGCCGTCGTTCACGGCTCGGCCTTCGGCCTTGGCCCCAACTTCCGCATTTCCTATGCGACGTCGGAAGCCGAGTTGGAAGAATCCTGCATGCGCATCCAGCGCTTCTGCAACGCCTGCAAGTAAGGCGCGCGCTCCGGCTTTGTTACGAAGCGCGATTTGACAACGGGGCGTGCCGCAAGGCGCGCCCTTTTTCGTTGCGGGTTGCAACTTGATGACGTTATAGACTGTGCCGCGCCTGCCCGACTGTCTTCAGGCGGCACGGGGTTTCAACGAATGCGGGAGATCATGCGCCACACTTGCCAAGCCAACGCTTTGTTGCGCCACCTTGTTCTGGCGGCCTGTCTGCTGCTGATTGCCGCTGGCGGTTCAGCCAGCGCCCAGAGCGCTACGGCCTCAAAGGCAACTGCCGATGAACCCATGACCGTCGGCGTGTATGCCCTTCCGCCTTATGCCATGCAGGACAAGGATGGCAGTTGGTACGGGCTCGGCATAGACTTGCTGGATGCGCTCAGCCGCCGTATCGGCAAGGAATACCGCTTGGTGGAATCCACGCCGGACGCGATGGTGCCGGATGTGGCCGGCGGGAAGCTAGACATGGCGCTGGGCGGGGTGCCGATCAATGCCGCCGACGAGGCGGTGATCGATTTCTCGGTGCCCTATTACAGCGGCGATCTCGGCGTCGCGCTTCGCGTCGTCGACAAGATCGGACCGACGATGATGTTCGAGCTTCTGACGTCGCCGGCCTTTCTCTACATGCTCGGCCTGCTGACGGGCCCGGTCTTCGTCATCGGCGCGCTGATATGGCTCCTGGAGCGGCGGGCCAATCCCGAACAGTTCGAGCCGCGACCGGCGCGCGGCGTGTTTTCCGGCTTCTGGTGGGCGACCGTGACGATGACCACGGTGGGCTACGGCGACAAGGCGCCGGTGACCTTCTTCGGCAGGCTGCTGGCGATGGCCTGGATGTTTGCTGCCCTGATCCTTGCGGCGATCACAACCGCGCAACTGGCCGCGGGACTGACCTCGTCACTGCACACCAATTTCGTTGACAATATCCGGGACCTTTCCGGGCTGACGGTCGGCACGATCACCGAATCGCCGGCGGCCGCCGAGCTCGGCCTTCTCAATATTTCAGTGACCTCTTTCGATACAGTTTCCGCCGGCCTTGATGCGCTTGAAAGCCACGATATCGACGCGCTCGTTTATGACCGGGCGATTCTGCAGTGGTCGCTCGACAATTACCGTGACCTCTATCTCAGCAATCTGGAGTTCATGCAGCAGAACTACGCCCTGATCCTTCCCCTGAACGATCCCGCGCGCAACGCGATCAACATCGCGATCCTGCAAACGCTCGAATCCCAGCAATGGCATCTCATACTCGAACGCTACGTAGAAAATGGCGCACGTTAAAGCGCCGGGCGATGCCGACTAATCGCCTGACGCTTCAGGCGTTCTGATATAGGCGGACATGCCCTTGACCAGGGCATCGAAGACGACGCGACAGCGGGGTGAACGGCGCAGATCCTCATGCATGGCGATCCAGAGCGGAAGCTGAAACGGGATCTGGCCATGCAGCACTTCGATGAGCGCGGGATCGCGTTCGCCGAGCGGATGCTGGCAAAATCCGAAACCGCAGCCGGTGCGAATGGCGGCAAGCTGGGCGAGGTTGCTGTCGGAGCGGAAGCTGAAATCGGGCAGCGCAAGCTCGGGAAAACCCTCCATCATATCGCGCACATAGGCCAGTTCGCGATCGAAGCCGATGGTCGGCACCGCTTTCAGGTCGTCGATCGTCTGCGGCGCGCCGAAGCGGGCAACGACCTCTTTGCGGGCAAAGCAGCCAATCGGGATCTTGCCGACATGGCGCACCACAAGGGCCGCCTGGGTGGGCTCCACGAGCCGGAGCGCGATATCGGCCTTCCTGTTCAACAGGTCCTCGAGCGCGTCGGAGACCGACAATTCGAACTCGAGCCGGGGGTAGGCAGCCATCACGGGCGCAAGAATGCCGGGCAGGACCTCGACGGCGATCACATCGGACGCGCTGATTCGGACGCTGCCGGAGACTTCGTCGCGGGTTTCGGAAGAGGCCCGGCGCATGGCATCCGCCGAGGCGGCCATCGCTTCGGCCAGCGGCTTCATGGCGCGCGCCGTGTCGGTCGGCTCCAGTCCGCGCTGCGAGCGGGTGAAAAGCTGCTGGCCGGCGTCGCGCTCCAGCGCCTCGATGTGGCGGCCAACGGTCGGCTGGGTCAGGCCCAGAAGCCGCGCGGCGCCGGAAAGCGATCCGCTTTCAAGCACCGCCAGAAAGGTGCGGTAATAATCCCAACTCTGCGTATCCATAAAATTATGTATACCAATGGCACGATTTTATACAATTCCGTTTAATGCGGTTTGCCCCGATATTGCGATCACACTCGAATGAAGGAGACGACAATGTCAGACATGAACAGACAACCCGTGGCGCTTGTTCTTGGAGCCACAGGCGGCGTTGGCGACGCGGTGGCCCGGGCGCTCAATGATCGAGGCTACCATATCCGCGCGCTCAATCGCGACCCCTCCAGATTGGACGGTCGTCCGGCGCATTATGAATGGATCAAGGGCGACGCGATGCGCCGCGCGGACGTGGAGAAGGCGGCGCGGGGCGCGGAGCTGATATTCCACGGGGTCAACCCGCCCGGTTACAAGGACTGGGACAGACTGGTTCTGCCGATGCTGGAGAATACCATCGGCGCGGCGCGCCTTGCCAATGCCCGCATCCTGTTTCCGGCCACGATCTACAATTTCGGGCGCGATGTATTTCCCTATCCGAACGAGGATAGCCCGCAGAACCCGCATACTCGCAAGGGGCGCATTCGGGTCGCGGTGGAAGAGCGCCTCAGGGAAGCGGCCTTTGAGGGCACACAGGTCATTCTGGTGCGCGCTGGCGATTTCTTCGGTGGCAATGCTGCTGGCAACAGCTGGTTCGGGCAGATGGTCAAGCCGCATGCGCCGCTCACCCGGATCACCAATCCGGCAACGCCCGGAATCGGCCATCAATGGGCCTACCTGCCCGATCTCGCCGAAACCTTCGCGCAGCTCAATGACAGGGCAGGGGAGTTGCCGAAATTCGCCAATTTCCATTTCGAGGGCTTTTATGATGCCGACGGCATGCAGATGGTCGAGGCGATCCGTCGGGTCTCCGGTGACACGAAGCTGAAGATCGCCCGCTTCCCCTGGTTCATCGTGCCGCTGCTTGCGCCGTTCATGACCCTGATGCGTGAAGTGCTGGAGGTGCGTTATCTCTGGAAGGAGCCGATGCACATGACCAATGAGAAGCTGGTTGCCGTGCTGGGCCGCGAGCCGCGCACCCCGCTCGATACCGCGATCCGCAATGCGCTTGAGGATATCGGCGTCACCCTGCCGCGCTCCTCCGCCCCGGAACCGCTGCGCATCAAAGGCCCAGTATCGAGAGCATGATGAAGGTGGCAAACAGCACGAAATGGGTCATGCCCTCGATCGCATTGGTCTCGCCGTCATTGATGTTGATGGCGGCGACCACCAGCGTGATGGCGGTCATGGTGATCTGAACCGGGGTCATCGCCATGGTGAAGGGCTGGCCGGTGAAAAGCGCGATTGCCTCGATCACCGGAACGGTCAGGATCACCGTTGAAAGCGATGCACCGAGCGCGATGTTGACCACCGCCTGCATGCGGTTGGCGAGTGCTGCGCGCAGCGCGGTCAGGATTTCCGGTCCGGCGGCGATGGCGGCCACCAGAATGGCGGTCAGCGCCAGCGGCGCGCCGGTCCCTTCTAGTCCGTCATTGAAAAAGGCGGACATGAACTCGGCGAGAAGCCCGATCACGGCCACGCCGGCGATGAGGGTGATGACGGAGAGGGTGGTGGAGCCTTCCTCCGCTGCATGGCCAGTCTCGCCCTCGGTGGCCTTCTTCATGCGCGGATAGCGATAGGCGAAGAAATAGCTGTGCTGGCCGACCTGCAGCTTCAGGAACAGCGCATAAAGCGCGATCATGGCGGCGATGGTGAAGCCGGAATAGATATGCCAGCTTGCCTGCGGCACGAAATCGGGCACCACCATGGAGATGCCCATGGCGGTCATGATCATCACCGAATAGGTTTTTCCCGAATCGTCATTATAGGGCTGTTCGCCGTGCTTCAGCCCGCCCAGCAGCGCCGCCAGCCCGAGAATGCCGTTAATGTCCAGCATGACGGCGGCATAGATCGTGTCGCGCACCAGCGTCGGCTGCTGGCTCTCGCGCATCATGATCACGAGGATGATCACCTCAACCAAGACTGCGGACAGCGTGAGGATCATGGTGCCATAGGGATCGCCGGCCTTGGCGGCCAGGATCTCGGCGTGGTGGGCGACCCGCATCGAGGCGCAGGCGATCGACACGACCAGCAGGGCGGCTGCCAGGAGCGAATAGACCTGGCCGGCATGCATCACGTCATGTTCCAGGAACCACGCAAGCGCGCCAACAGGAAGCGCCTGCAGCAGCAGGATTTCACCGCGCAGAAAGGTCAGCATCGATTGACAAGGCCCCCGTGATGGCGCCGATGGCGGCGCATTGATCCGTGAGCGCTTCTGGTGATCTCAGCCGCCGAGGGGAGGGTAGTCGACATAACCCTTGGCGTCGCCGCCGAAAAGCGTTCTCTGATCCAACGCATTAAGCTGGGCATTGATCCGCAGCCGGCGCACCAAATCCGGATTGGCGATGAAGGCGCGGCCGAAGGAGATGAGATCGGCCCGCTCCTTTTCAAGCGCGTCGATGGCGAGCTGGCGGTCATAGCCGTTGTTGAGCATCCATGCGCCGGACCCATCTGTGCGGTAGTAGGTCTGGCGCATTTCCTCGTAGTCGAAAGGCCGCGGGCCCTGGCTGTAATTGCGGTCCCCGCCGGTCGCGCCCTCGATGACATGGATATAGGCGAGGTCGTAGGCGCTGAGCTGGCTTGCCAGGTAATTGAACAGAACCTGCGGATTGTCGTCATGCACATCGTTGGAGGGGGCCACGGGCGAAAGCCGGATCGCCGTGCGGCCGGGCCCGATCTCCCGCGAGATCGTGCCGACGACGTCGAACATGAAGCGCGCCCTGTTTTCGATCGGGCCGCCGTAGAGATCGGTGCGCTGGTTGCTGCCGGAGCGCAGGAACTGGTCGATGAGATAGCCATTGGCGGCGTGGATCTCGACGCCATCGAATCCGGCCTCGAGCGCGCGCGCGGCGGCGCGGCGGTAATCGTCGATGATTCCCGAAATTTCGAACGGCTTCAGCGCGCGCGGCATCGAGGTCTCGATGAAGTCGCTGGTCGCGTCGGAATAGACCACGAAGGTCTTGGCGCGGGCCTGCAGGGCGGACGGCGCCACCGGCGGGTCGCCGAAGGGTTGGAGCGATTTGTGCGATACGCGGCCGACATGCATCAACTGGCAGAAGATCTTGCCGCCGGCCTCGTGCACCGCCTTGGTGACATTCCGCCAGCCTTCAACCGCGGCATCGCTGTAGAGGCCCGGCGCGTTGGAATAGCCCTGGCCCTGCTCGGTGATCGCGGTCGCTTCCGAAATGATCAGGCCCGCGCTTGCCCGCTGGCGGTAATAGTCGACATTGAGTTCGTTCGGAACGGCTTCAGGCGAGCGATTGCGCATCAGCGGCGCCATAATGATCCGGTTCTCGATTGTGACATCGCCGATCGTTATGGGGTCAAAGAGGTTAGCCATCAAGTTCCTTCCGGTGCCGGCCCTGTTTGTAGCGGAGGCCCGGCGCAGGCGCAATTTGCAGCCTCCGTCGCGGCTTGCCGTTTCGACGGCGGCTTTCGCAAGCCCGCCAGCCATCTTTCTACATGGCTTACGCTCTAATGTATAAACCAAAAGAAAGCGTTTACGCACCTCAAAGGTCAGCGTTTCGAAGGACGGTTGCGGCGCATAAAAAAAGGGCCTCCGAAACGGGGCCCTTGTAAGTGTGAAGGTAAAACCTCCAGAGGGGAACAGCTGCTGCAATACGGCTGGGATGCCGTATCGAACGCATCAGCTATAATCGATATGGTTCTTTTTTGTGCGCGTTGCAATAGTTTTCATCGCAGATTGCGGAAAAAAACAACAAATTCCTGCGGGCAAAAAAAGAGGGCCACCGGAAAAACCGGGGCCCTTTGAGTTAGAAGGTCTCTCAAAACCTCCAGAGGGGAACAGCTGCTGCGGTGCACCAGGGAGAAGTTGGGCACCACCTGCATCAGCTGCGAGCTATATGCCCCTGAATTAGGCATTTCACAATGCATCTTTGTGCATGGCTGCCATGCGAAAGATGAAAAATGCAGCAGATTTTGCTTAAAATTAGGACGAACGACGATATAGCCCAAAAAATAGGCTGATTTTACGGGAGTGTTGACAGCCCTCTTCACCCCCTCGGCGTCATCCTCGGGCTTGACCCGAGGATCCAGACAGGTTGGTGCAGCGTTAAAAAACAATCGTATAATTCAATTGGTTGGTCAGTATGGATGCTCGGGTCAAGCCCGAGCATGACCCCTTTGGCGGGATCAGCAAGCATCAACACGCTGAAGCCACGGTTCTGTCAGCAGTTTGAATTTAGACGCGTGTTTCTCGTGATAACGCGGCTGCGAGCGAAAGATCAACGCCGCAGCCGGGGGAGGGAGCCTCAGTAGCTCCAGTTGCGCGCCTTGGCGACGATGAAATCGCGGAAGACTTTAAGCTTGGCGGAGTTCTTGAGTTCGTCCGGATAGCAGAAATAGGTGTCGAAACTCGGCACATCGGCGTGGGTGACGAGCTGCAGCAGGCCGGGATCGCGACCGACGATATAATCCGGCAGCATGACGATGCCGATTCCCAAAAGCGCCGCCCGCTTGATCGAGGTCAGCGAATTGATTTGCAGGTGCGCCGGGCGCGGGCTGTCGGGCGAGCGGCCGGCGATTTCCAGCCAGTTCACATCGAGCAGATAGGCGGGCGCCGGCTCGCCGAAGGTGATGATTCGGTGATTGTCGAGATCTTCCAGCGACTGCGGCTCGCCATGCCGGTTGATATAGGAGGGCGAGGCGTAGACATGCATGTGCACGGTGAACAGCTTGCGCTGGATCAGGTCCGGCTGCTGCGGCTGGCGCAGGCGGATCGCGCAATCGGCATGGCGCATGTTCACATCCAGCTCCTCATTGTCGAGGATGAGCTGGATCTGCATGTCGGGGTAAAGCTGGAGGAATTCCTGCACCTTGTCGGTCAACCAGCCCTGGCCGAGGCCGACCGTCGTCGTGACCCTGAGCTTGCCCGACGGCTTCTCCTTGGTCTCGGTCAGCCGCGAGCGCACGCTTTCGAGCTTCAGCAGCACGTCGTTTGCGGTGCGGTAAAGCAGTTCGCCCTGCTCGGTGAGAATCAGGCCGCGGGCGTGGCGGTGAAACAGCTTGACGCCGACATCCTGTTCCAGCGCGGAGACCTGCCGGCTGATCGCCGATTGCGAAAGGTGGAGCTTGTCGGCGGCATGCGTGAACGATCCTGCCTCCGCCGCGGCATGAAAGATCCTGAGCTTGTCCCAGTCCAGAGGCATGCTCGTGCTTTTCATTTACCCTACTCCGCGGCAGCCAGCGTGCCGGTCTTTTGCCCTGTCAGAAA
>NZ_DEPM01000020.1:10786-23133 GCF_002358775.1 Martelella sp. UBA3392 | reverse complement strand
GCTGGCGCTGGCCGCCGGAAAGCTCGCTCGGCTTGCGGTCCAGATAGTCGATGAGGTTGAGCGCCTCGGCGGCTTTCAGCACCTTCTCCTCGGCGACGGCCTTGTCGATCTTGGCCATGCGCAGCGGAAACATCATGTTCTCGGCAACCGTCAGATGCGGATAGAGCGCATAGGACTGGAACACCATCGCAAGACCGCGGTCGCCGGGGGGAAGGGCCGAGATATCCTTGCCGGAGATGCGGATCGCGCCGCCGGACAGATCCTCCAGCCCGGCGATCATGCGCAGCAGCGTCGATTTCCCGCAGCCCGAAGGCCCGACGAAGACGACGAACTCACCGTCCTCGATCTCAAGATCGATCTGCGGGATCACCTCGACCTTGCCGAAGCGCTTGGCGACTTTCTCAAGGGCTATGCTACCCATTTTACACTCCTTCCCGTATCGGCGGCCGGTTGGCCAGGGCCTGTCGGAACCCTTGGGTTTTTCTGTCGCTCTGGATGCGCCATTCGAGGATCTTCATGGTCAGCGACCGGCGAATTTCGGCATATCCGGGATCATCCCAGAGATTGACGGTCTCGCGCGGGTCGGTCTGAAGATCGAAGAGCTGCCCTTCCTCGCTGTCGACGAAATGGACGAGCTTGTATCGCTCGGTCCGCACCATCGTCATGAAATCGGTATCGCGGAGGATCGCGTCGTTGGCGTGTTCGGCAAAGACGCAGTCGCGCGCCTCGCCCTGTCCCGTCATCAGCGGATTGAGCGAGCGCGCCTCCATCCAGCCCGGCGGCGTGACGCCCGCCCATTCGAGGATCGTCGGCCCCCAGTCGAACAGCGAAACGAGTGCGTCGCAGCGCCTTTGCGCAATGCCCTTGCCCCAGACCAGCGCCGGAACATGGACGCTCTGCTCGTACATGTTCCACTTCTGCGAATGGCCATGATCGTTGAGGCAGTCGCCGTGGTCGGAGGTGAAGACGATGATGGTGTTGTCGAGAACGCCGCGCTTTTCCAGCGCCGCAAACAGCTTGCCGAGCTGGGCATCGATCATCGAGACATTGGCATAATAGTGCGCGCGCTGCCTGCGCATCTGGTCGGCCGTGGGATTTTCAAGGTGGACGATGCCGTCATGATCCTGGGCGTAGTGCCCCTCGCGCAGCTTGCGGATCGGCCCGGGCTGGGTGTCGAAATCATAGTCGCGGATCGGTTCCGGCAGATCGTTGCGGCCTTCATAGAGGTCGAGAAAGTCCTGCGTCGGATCATAGGGCGGATGCGGGCCGGGAATGCCGATCTGCAGGAAGAAGGGTTCGTTGCCCGGATAGCGGTCGAGCCACATCTGCGCCAGTTCCGGCACGAAATTGTCGGCGTGCAGGTCCTCCGGCGCGTCCCAGACATAGCATCCCAGCCGTTCCTTGTAGTCGGCAAGGCGGCGCTGGGTGATCCGGGTCGGCTTTTCGATGCCGCGCGTCCAGAAGGCCTTGTCCCAGTTGTCGAGATAGAAGGGCAGATCGGGGTGGGCCCGGTCCTTGTTTTCGACGACGTGCCGCTCGTGGAAGCCGAACGCGCCCTCAACGGGCCAGGTGTGCATTTTTCCGGTGTTGACGCAGCGATAGCCGGCCTGTTTCAGGAGATCGACCCAGCACCACGACCAGGGTTCGTCATTGCGGTAGACCCCGTTGGTGTGCGGGAAGGTTCCCGAAAACAGCGAGGCGCGCGACGGGCTGCACGATGGCGAGGTGACATACATCCGGTCGAAACTGGCGCCCTCTTCGACCATGCGATCGAGGTTCGGCGTGTGCATATAGGGAAAGCCGAGCGCATTGACGGTGTCGTAGCGCTGCTGGTCCGTGATGATGAAGACGATATTCGGACGTTGCTGCATGCGCTTTGCCTAGCCTTTCACTGCTCCGCCCAGCGACTGGACGATGTATTTGTTTGCGATGATGATGATCGGGACGACCGGCAGCGTCAGCGCGATGGACGCGACGGCGATCGCACCCCAGTCGACGCTGGCGTATGAGACGAAGTTCATCACCGCGACCGGCGCCGTCATCGTGTCAGTGCGGGTGATGATGAGCGCGAAGAAGAAGTCGTTCCAGGCCAGCAGGAAGCTGAGAACGGCAGCGGCCACCAGACCGGGGCGGGCCGCCGGGATCGCCACCTTCAGGAGCACGTTCCACATCGATGCGCCGTCCATCAGCCCGGCTTCGACAAGCTCGTCCGGGATCTGGTTGAACGAGCTCCACATCGACCACACCACGAAGGGAAGGGTGAGCGAGGTATAGGCGAAGATCAGGCCGGGATAGGTGTCGATCATGCCGGTCTTGATGTAGATGAGGAACAGCGGGATCACGAAGCCCACCGGCGGCGCCATGCGCAGCAGCAGAAGAAGCCAGGATGCCAGGAACTTGTTGGCCGCCTTGCGCTTCGACAGCGAAAACGCGCCGGGCACGCCGAGGATCAGGGCGAGCGCCGTCGAACAGCCGGCGGTGATGAAACTGTTGACCAGCGCCTTGGGAAAATCCGACCGGGTGATCGAATAGATGTTGTCGAGCGTCAGCGCCAGCGGCGAGCGCCAGATCGGTTCGAACAATTGCTGGGCCGGCCGCAAGGCAAGGATAATGACCCAGATGACCGGCAACAGCGCAAACAGCAGGAAGGCGAGCATCATGGCGATGCCAAGGCCGCGCTTGACCCGGTAGTTGACGGTTGTATCACGCATTGGAATACCTCGCGTTGAAGCGGGCGATATAGAAGCTCACAATGGCCGCGAACACGAACAGGACGACGGCAATAGACGCACCGTAGCCGACATTCGAATTCTGGAAGGTCTGGACATAGGCGTAGTAGTTGGTCGCCTGCGTGGCCCGGCCCGGCCCGCCATTGGTCATGACGAAGATCAGCGGAAAATGCTTCAGCGTTTCGATGAAGCGGAACAGCGCGACCATCAGCAGCGTCGGGTAGAGCAGGGGCAGGGTGATCAGGAAGAACGTCTTGACACGACTTGCGCCATCCAGAGCCGCCGCCTCGTCGAGGTCGGGCGAAATGCCCTGAAGCGCTGCCAGCACGATCAGCATGACGAACGGATAGGTCGCCCATGTATCGGCGATCACGATTGCCGCGATCGCGCCGCTCTGGGTGGTCAGCATCGCCGGCACGGTGATCCCGAATATGTCGAAGAAGGCGTTGATCGGCGACAGCGTCGGCGTGAACAGCGACAGCCAGATCAGCGCCACGGCGACATGCGGCACGGCGAAGGGAATGACGAAGATGCCGCGCGCCGCCTTCCAGCGGCTGACGATCTTGTCGAGGCCAACGGCGACCGCGGTACCGAGGACGACCTGCGCAAGCACGCCGAAACCCGAAAGGGCCGCCATGATATAGACGGAGGCGATAAACCGGTGATCATCGAGAAGGCGCAGGAAATTGGCGATCCCGATCTCTCCGTTCCAGCCCCGGATCAGATTATAATTCGTCAGCGACAGGGCGAACATGCCGGCAAGAGGCGCGATCGCGAAAATTCCGACCGCGATGGAAGCCGGCAGCATCATGGCTCTGTAGCCGCGATTCATCGAGGCCGAGGCGCGCGCTGGCGTCATGGATCAACTCCGGTTTCGTGAAGGGATGTATCCGCCGGAGGGCCGGCGGATACGCTGGGGAAACGATCAGTTGTCGAGGATGGCTTCCATCTCGTCCTGAGCGGCCGCAAGGGCTTCCTCGGGCGTCATCAGGCCATTGACCGCGGCGTTGATGTTTTCGCCAACGGCTGCGCCGATTTCCGGCCAGGTCGGGATCAGCGGGCGATAGTTTCCGACGGCAAGGTTCAGCGCTTCGACGCGCAGGTCGAGGAAGTTGTCCTGGATGCCGGCATATTTAGCCTTCACATCGGGGTTCTGCGCCACCGATGCCCGGGTGAAATCGGGATAGGCCTCATTGATCGCGAGCTTGGTCAGGGTTTCGGTGCTTGTCGCCCATTCGATGAACTTGCGGGCAGCCTCGCTGTGTTCGGCGCCGGCGGGAATGCCAAGACCGTGCACGGCGATCGCGGGCGAACGGCCGGCCGGGCCGCCGGGCGGGAGCGCCAGCACGAACTCATCGGCAAACTTGCTCTTTTCCGGATCGACGGCCTGGCTGACGATCGAGGTGCCGTCCACGGTCATCGCGGCCTGTCCGGACTGGAGTGCAGCAACCACTTCCGGGAAGTTGAAATTGCCGATGCCTTCCGGCCCGTACTCATTCATCAGCTTGATGTAGGCATTCAGGGCTTCAAGGTTTTCGGGTGAATCCAGCGCAGGAGTCAGATCGTCGGGATAGTTTTCGAAGAACTTGCCGCCATAGGCGCGCATGATCATCGGGAAGACGAACATGTTGAAGCCCTGTCCGGGCGCGACGCGCATGGCGATGGCGGCGGTGTCGTCGGAATCAATGGCGGCGGCGACGTTCAGCATCTCTTCCCAGGTCTCGGGCGGATTGACGCCTGCGGCCTCGAGAATGTCGCGGCGATACGCCATCAGGCCCGTCTCGGCGAAGAACGGTACGGCCCAGTATTGACCGTCGACCAGATAGGAATTGAGGGGGCCGGCGAGAATGTCGTCACGATCCTCGATATTTTCGACCAGATCGGTAATCGGCTGAAGCCATCCGGCCTCCACCCAGCGCTGGACCTGGATGACGGGCGTGTGGACCACATCGATATCGCGCGCGCCGCCCGCAAAGGACAGGGTGATCCGGTTTTCGAACACGTTCTGGCCAACAACATCGATATTGGCCTTGATGCCCGTTTCAGCCTCAAAGTCGCCTGCAAGCTTCTGCAAGCCCTGCGTAGACGGCATCGAGAACAGCAGAACATTCACTTCCTGCTCCTGGGCACTTGCCTGCCCGCCCATGAGCGCGGTGGTGCACAGCAGCGCCGCGACACCTGAAATCATTGTCTTGAATTGCATCGTTTCCTCCTCCTTTTTGAGAACAATTCGCCCGTGCCGCCTGCCGGCTATTGCACGAGCCTGAACTTGGCCGCGGCCTCGTTTGCGCGGCGTTCGTTCGCCAGAAATTCCGTAAGACGATCTCTCTCCTCGAGAAGCGCCTCCCGGTTGCGCGTGGCAATCGCGCCCTCGCCCGTTCCGGGGGGCGCGTTGTCGGCAATCGACAGCAGGTGCAGAAAGGCGTTGTCCGGGCCTTGAACCATCGTCGCGAAGCGGCGGATGCCGATATGGTTTGCAACCGCATCACAGGCGAAATCGCTGCCGCGGGTCGCCGCTATGCGGCTTCGAACTTCGTCTTCGGCGAGCCACTTGATTTCGCGACCGCTGGCGCAGCCGGTATCGAAGAAGCCGATCAGGTCGAAATTGCGCTCGAGGTCGTCCGGCTCAAGCGTGGACAGATAGAGCCGCGACAGCGCATCGAATTCCAGCAGGCTTCGCCGGAAACCGCCGCGCGCCAGGATCGTCACGTTCGGATCGGGATGGGGCGTGCGGGAATGCCAGAGCAGTTCGTGTCCGACGACCACCACGATCTCCGCGGCGCCGCCGGTCTTTTCCGTGAGCGCCCTGGATGCACGGTCCAGTTCGGCGAGATAGGCCGACGACATCGCGATGGTGCGCTCCAGCGTGAAGTTCTTGACCAGATATTTCTCCGAGGTCCTGAACAGGTAACCGCGATCCGACAGGATTTTCACGATCCGGTTGAGGGTCGCGGGCGAAACACCCAGATCGCGTGCGATATCGACCTGTTTCACCGGCTTCGACCCCGCCGAAGCCAGGTATTCAAGCACCTCGAGTATGCGATCGGTGGGACCCATTGGACGGTTCAAATCTCACTGAAAATTTCATTATTGAAATTAACAATTATCATAAATAAAATTTCACGCAAGGGGCGGCGTGCTCAAAACGCTGTCGCAGAGAAAAGCAAGGCCTGGGTGATGTTGATATTGACGATTGCCCGGCATGACGCGCCGTCGATCCGGGATATCGTTTTCAAGCGCACCAGCGGATCGCCGCTGTCATCGCCTCAGACAAGACAGTCTGATCTACCGCGCCGCGAACACGCGTCCGATCGTGTTCAGCAGGATCTGGGCGGCGAGGCTGATCGCCTTCATCAAAAAATGAACTCTATGCTTTTTGACACGTCGAAATCGGGCTGGGCCTTGCTTTTGTCAAATTTATATGTAGTATGCTAACTAATAGCTACCTAACATATAGTGTTCTATCGACATGTCCCAGACATCGACCGAGTTGCAGATCGCCTTTATCGAGGCGCTTGGCGTCACCAGCCGCAAGATGCGCACGCTTTACAATGCGCGGGTTGCGGAACTGGGGCTGACCTTTTCGCGCGCCCGCGTGCTGACGCTGCTTGCGAAAACCGAGAGCTGCAATCAGAGCGCGCTTGCCTGCGAACTGGAGCTGGAGAAGCCGACCCTGGTGCGCATGCTCGACAGGATGGCGGAGCTCGATCTGATCGAGCGGGTGCCCGACCCGGATGACCGCAGGGTCAACCTGGTGCGCCTGCGCCCGCACGGAAAGGCGATGGCGGAAAGGCTTCTTGCCGAACGCGCCGGTTTTATCGGCACCTTCTTCGTTCCGGAAGACGAAGAGGCGCTGAAGGAGGCGACCAGCCTACTGCACGCGATCGTCGGCCGTATCGAGCGCATGGAGCGCGAGCCATGAGCGCCGTCCAGAGCGCCGAACTGCGCGACGAGCCGGAAGAGAAGGCCGCCGAAACGCCGGACGAACAACCGGCTAACCCGCCGCCGCTTTATCCGGGCGCGCCGCCGATGCAGCCGCCGAAACCGCTGCCGCAATTACTGCTCTACATGTTTGCCGCAACCGTTGTTGGCCTGACCCAGGCCCTTGGCATGTCGTTCATCACCGTGACGATCCAGCAGATCGCCGGCCCGCTGAAAGCCACGACGGCGGAGGCGACATGGCTGCTTGCCGCCTATCTGGTGCCCAATGCCAGCCTGACGCTGATGCTGTTCAAGATGCGCCAGCAATTCGGGATTCGTCGCTTCGCCGAATATTCGATCGTTCTCTATGTGCTGATCAGTCTCTGCCATCTGTGGACCGACAGTTATCAGTCCGCGATCATCGTGCGTTTCTTTGCCGGCGTCGCCGCCGCGCCGATGTCGTCGATCGCGATCCTCTACATGCTCGAGGGCCTGCCGCGCGAGAAGAAGTTCTCGATCGGCATCTGCGCCGCGATGACGGTGATTTCGCTTGGCACGCCGCTTGCCGGGCTGATGGCGCCGGTGCTTCTGGACCACGGCGGCTGGCAGCGGCTTTATATCTGCGAGATCGGGCTCGCCCTGATTTCGCTCGCCCTGATCTACAAGCTGCCGCTGGTGTCAGGCGAACGGGTCAAGGTGATCAGCCGCAACGACCTGATCGCCTTCAGCTTCCTGTTCGTCGGCATGGGCGCGCTCACCGTCGCGCTGACGGTCGGGAGGATCTACTGGTGGACGGAAAAGCCCTGGATCGGCTGGCTGATGATCCTCGGCGTCGCGTGCCTGACGATCATGGTGCTGATGGAGACGCACCGGGAGAACCCGCTGCTCGACATCAGATGGATCACCTCCGCCGAGATCATCCATTTCACCGGCGCGCTGCTGATCTTCCGCATCATCCTGTCGGAACAGTCGAGTGGCGCGCGGGCGTTTTTCATGATGCTCGGGCTCGGCAATGAGCAGCTACGCGGGCTCTATATCGTCATCCTGCTGGCAACGATCGCGGCCGGCGCGACCTGCGCGATGCTGCTGAAGCCCGGACGGGTTGCCGCCATGCATGGCTTCGCGCTGGTGCTGCTGATTATCGGGACCTGGCTCGACAGCCATTCCACCAGCCTTACCCGTCCCTCGCAGATGTATCTGAGCCAGACCCTGATCGCCTTCGCGGCGGGCCTCTATCTGCCGCCCGCCATGCTGGTCGGCATCATGGCTGCGTTGAAACGCGGACCCAACTATCTCCTGAGCTTCATTATTGTGTTTCTCACCACCCAGCGCATCGGGGGTATCCTCGGCTCCGCCCTGTTCGGAAGCTTCGTCACATGGCGCGAGCAGGTCCATTCCGCAGCACTTGCGCAGGATCTCGCCGCCGGCGATCCGCTCGTCAGCCAGCGCATCGCCCAGCTTGCCGGGGCCTATGGCTCGACCATCGGCGACACGGTGGTGCGAAAGGCCGAAGGCGCCGTTCAGTTTGCAAGCCAGGTGCGCCAGCAGGCCTATGTGCTCGCCTATAACGACGCCTTCCGTTTCCTTTGCCTTCTGGCCTGCGTCGCCCTTGTCGTTCTCATCGTCGATGTCGCCTTCGAGACATGGGAGCACAAGCGCGCCGCCGCCGAAGGCCTCCCCGCCTGACAACCAAAAAGACATTTCAAGATGACACGCATTATCCGCTCATTCGCCACCTATCTGACGCTCGCCATCGGCATCGCCGGGATCGTCGCCCTGTTGTTTGCCTGGAACCTGCCGCCCTTCGATGGCGCGGTGGAGCGCACCGACGACGCCTATGTTCAGGGCAAGGTCACGCTGCTTTCGCCGCAACTCTCCGCCCTTGTGGCCGAAGTGCCCGTGACCGATTTCCAGACGGTCAGGAAGGGCGATCTCCTGGTCCGTCTCGACGACCGCATCTATAGCCAGCAGCTTGCCCAGGCGGAGGCCAGCCTGCGCTCGGCCGAGGCCGCGCTCGATGCCAACGCACAGGCGCAAAAGACCGCGAAGGCCAATATCAGCTCGGCCGAAGCCGGCGTCGAAAGCGCCAAGGCAAGCCTTGAAAACGCACAGTCGCAATGGGAGCGCATGGAGCGTCTGAGCGCCAAGGAGCTTTCGACCGGCAGCGACATGGACAAGGCGCGGGCAACGCTCGATCAGGCGAAAGCCGCTGTCGCGCAGGCCAATGCCAAGGTCGCGGTCGCGAGGGAAGCGCTGCAGACCACGATCGTCAACCGCCGCGCTCTCGAAGCCAGCGTGGCCGCGGCCGAGGCTGCGCGCTCGCTTGCCGAAATCAACCTGGAAAACACGAAGATCACCGCCCCGCGCGACGGCACGCTCGGCCAGGTCAAGGCACGCGAGGGGCAGTATGTCACCGCCGGCGCCCAGCTCGTGGCGCTGGTGCCAGACAGCCGCTGGGTGATCGCGAATTACAAGGAAACCCAGCTCAAGGGATTGAAGCCCGGCCAGAAGGTCACCTTCACCGTCGATGCCCTGAACGGCGAGGCCTTCACCGGCCATATCGAGAGCTTCTCTCCGGCCTCAGGCTCGCAGTTCTCGGTGATCACGCCGGACAATGCCACCGGCAATTTCACCAAGGTCGCCCAGCGCGTCCCCGTCAGGATCGAAATCGATCCGGGCCAGACCGATGCCGACAAGCTCGCCCCCGGCCTTTCGGTCATCGCCCGCGTCGACACCAGCCAGAGCTGATCGCATTTTTGAGGCGCCCCTTTGCCGGGGCGCCTCGAGCTTCAGAAATCGTAGGAGAACCGGAGCATTCCGGAATTGCTGGAGGTGTTCTCCGAGAACGCCCCGTCATACTCGGCGCGCAGATGCATGCCGTTGTTGAGATTGGTCAGCTCCGCGCCGAGGCTCACCCGACCGAACACATCGTCCATCGGCAGGGTGATATCGAAGGTTCCCGCGCCGGCCGGGGCCGCGGTGAAACGGGCCTTGGTGGTCCAGTCGTCAGCCGACGAGAAGGTCACGCCGGCCCGCGCATAACCGCGAAGCTGGTAGGTTTCCGAGAGAGCGAAGCGCGAGCCGACCTCGAACGAGGGCGAGGCCATGATCGCCCACTGGTCGCTGTCTTCCACCGTCTGGTTGAAGACGCCGGCTCCGGTTTCGGTGTAACCGCCGGCATTGGCGTAAATCAGGTCGATATCGACATAGGGCTTGGCGTAGAAATTGTCCTGCGCGAAGGTGTAGGCCATGCGCCCGCGGGCGGCGAAGGTGGTCACGTCGCTGGAGCTGGTCGCCAGGCCGCCCGTCGAACCGAGGATAGACTGGCGGCTGTTGTCGAACGAGCCGTAGCTGCCCGATACCGCGCCGGCAAAAAGCCATGGCCCGGGATTGTATTTCAGGCTTGCGCCGACCGCGAAGGTGTCGCCGTTGACCGAGGTGCGGCCGTCCGCGCCGTTGATGTCGCTGTTCTCGTAAGCCGCCGTCAGCCCCATGAACAGATCATCGGCAATGGCGAACTGTCCGCCAAGGGCATAGCTGTAGGTGGTGTCGTCATAGCCGCTGACGCCGTCGATCGTGCCCTGGTTGAACCGCTGGCCGCCGAACTGCGCCCAGACGCATTCCGTCTGCACGATCATCGCCGTCGGTCCGTCGAAGACCGGGCAGCTCATCAGCCGGTCGAGACGCTGCGCGGCCATCGTCGCGGACTGCGCCGCCGGCACCGCCGGCATCGGCGAGTGGATCGCGTCGATGGCATTGGCAAGTCCGCCGCCGCCGGCCCTGGCGAGTTCGGCAAAGGCTGTGCCGAAGCCTTCACCGCCCGTGTCCCAGACCCGCTGGAAATAGTCGGCGATGCGGGCGCGATTGCCGGTCAGGCCGAAGCGCGAACCGTCGAAGTCGGCATCGACCGACAATGCCAGCGATGAGCCTTCCTCCAGAACCCTGTAGGTAAAGATGTCATGCAGCTTGCCGGTCAGAGTGCCGGTGCGCGCGCCACCCACGGTGAGGAAGGGGAGCTTGCGCGGCAGCAGCGAGATCGGCGCGACGTCGAGCGTGCCCGCCAATGTCGCGTCCTGCTGCAGGATGAGCT
The DNA here is from genome assembly GCF_002358775.1 of Martelella sp. UBA3392. Classification (NCBI taxonomy): domain Bacteria; kingdom Pseudomonadati; phylum Pseudomonadota; class Alphaproteobacteria; order Hyphomicrobiales; family Aurantimonadaceae; genus Martelella; species Martelella sp. UBA3392. Next base: position 12,393 of record NZ_DEPM01000020.1, on the reverse strand, counting down.
GGTCGATCCGGTTGTTCTCGAAATCGGCATCGACGACCAGCGTTCCGCTGTCCGCCTGCCGGAAATTGCCGGTCACGCGGGTCTCGCCGATGCCATTCTCGTCGCCGACGAACAATTGACCGTGGTTGACCACATTGGCCTGCAGCGTCCGCGCGCCCCGGCTGACGCCGAAATTGTTGAACGTGCCGGCATTGTAGGGCACCGCGATGAACGCGGTCGTCGCCAGGCTCTGGGTCGCAAGGTCGTATTCATAACCCGCGCCCGAACCGTTGCCGTCGGCGTTTTCGAGCAGGACATCGCCAGCGACAACGCCGTAATTGTAGATGTCGAGCCTGCTGCCGTCCGCCGACGACCTGTCGCCGACGAAGCGGACCGCCGTGCCGGAATAGGCGCTGACCATGGCGCCGTTATCGACGAGCAGCACATTGTCGCGCCCGCCGCTGACGAAGACGCCGGCGCCCTGGTTTGTGCCGCCGCCGACATTGCCGCCAACCTCGATGCTGATCGTTCCGAGATCGGACGCATCCGTATTGGCAGCCCCCTGGCTCTGCGCGAAAATGCCGATGCCGTTCGAGCCGATCGCGTTGACCTCGCCGCTCTGGACGACGGTGACGTCGCCGCCGTGACCATCGCCGAACAGGCTGGTCGAGCCGGCGAACGCGCCGGAACTGTCGCCGCCGAACCCGCCGCCGCCGCCGATCGACTGCGCGACGATGCCGTAGGCGTCGACGCCCGAGACTTGGATCGTGCCGTCGAACTGGACGCCGACATCGCCGCCGTCGCCGCTGCCGTTGATGCTGTCGAACTTGCGGTCGAGCGAGAGCGTCGACGTCGTCGCATCGCCGGCAATGCCGCCGCCGCCGCCGACCGACTGGGCGAAGAGGCCGTGCGCGCCGCTGCCATGGGTTTCGATAGAACTGCCATTGCCCGAGATCACGGTGACATCGCCGCCATCGCCGCCGGAACCGCCGCGGCCGCCGACGCCGAGCGACAGGATGACATCGGACGCGCCGACCGAGCCCATGCCGCCGCCGCCGCCCACCGACTGGGCGAGCACGCCGAAGGCGCGGCTGCCATTGGTGGTGATGTTGAGGCCGGACTGGATGTTGACGTCGCCGCCATGGGCGCTTCTTCCGCCATTGCCGCCGACCTGCAATTGCAGCGTCGCGTCGCGCAGGCGGTAGGAATCCTGTCCGCTGCCGATCGCCCCAAGCCCGCCGCCGCCGCCGACCGACTGGGCCACCAGGCCCATCGCGTCATTGCCATCGGTCGCGATATTGGCGGTGCCACCCTTCACGGTGACGGTGTCGCCATCCGAGCCTTCACCGCCATCGCCGCCGAAATTGGCGCCGAGCACCATCGCGCCGAAGGGATTGTCGGTCGCATCGCCGCCAACGCCGCCGCCGCCGCCAATCGATTGCAGCAGCACGCCATGCGCCATCACGCCGTTGGTCACGATCGCATTGGCGTTTTCGAAGGTTGCCGTCACCTTGCCGCCGTCGCCGCCGTCGCCGCCCGTGCCGCCGAGCAGGAGGTTGGCCTCGCCGGTCACACGGCCGCCGGGGATGGTCGCCGCCCCGCCGAGGCCGCCGCCGCCGCCGATCGAC
>NZ_DEPM01000020.1:10250-10429 GCF_002358775.1 Martelella sp. UBA3392 | reverse complement strand
GTGCCGATGGAGCCGCCGAAGGTGACGTCAACCGCCTTGCCGACGCCGCCCGTGCCGCCCGCGCCGCCAATGCCGACATTGCCCTGATAGGTCTGGTAGAGCAGCGAGAGGTAGGAGCCCGCCGCGACATCATTGCCGGCGACCGAGCCGCCGATACCGCCGCCGCCGCCGATCGACTG
>NZ_DEPM01000020.1:0-9944 GCF_002358775.1 Martelella sp. UBA3392 | reverse complement strand
CCGCCGCCGCCGATCGACTGCGCGGCAATGCCGATGGAGCCGACACCGGTCGTGGTGATGGTGCCGTAGTCGGAGATCGTTACGTCGGAGCCGTCGCCGCCCACGCCGCCCTGCAGGCCGAGCGTCATCGACAGCGAGCCGGTCACCGTCATCGGCGTGCCCGTAACGCCGACCTTGCCGGAAATGCCGAAGGCGCTGCCCTGCGAGGTGCCGCCGCCGCCGCCGATCGACTGCGCCACGATGCCGTGGGAATTGTCGCCCGTGGTCTGAACCCCGGCGCCATTGGCAAGCGTGACCGTTACATAGTCGCCGTTGCCGCCCGCGCCGCCATCGCCGCCAAGCTGTTTCTTGCCGGTGAAGCCGACAAACCCGAACGAGGCCGAGGCACCTGTCGACGCCCGTCCGGCATTGCCGCCGCCGCCGCCGATCGATTGCGCCACGATGCCATCGGCATTGTTGCCGCTGGTTACGACCGAGGCCGTGTCGTTGAGCGCCACCGTAACGGTGTCGCCATTGCCGCCGGCTCCACCCGTGCTGCCGAGCGTCTCGCCGAAGGATGCGGAGAACACGCCCGCGCCGAGGCCGCTGGTCATGGCATAGGTCCAGGAATTGCCGCCCGTGCCGCCGCCGCCGCCAACCGACTGTGCGAGAACGCCGTGCGAGCCGTCGCCGGCGGTCACCACGCCGGTCGTGCCGTTCAGGCCGACATCGACATCGCCGCCCTTGCCGGCCGCGCCGCCATCGCCGCCCGCCGAGAGGGTAAAGCTCATCGATACCGGGACCTCGACCGGGATCACCTGGGCAATCGCCGCCGACATGGCGCGCCCGCCAATGCCGCCACCGCCGCCGATGGACTGGGCGAGGATGCCGATCGAATCCGACGTGTCGTCGCCGGCCGTGCCGGTGGAGATAATGCTGTCGGTGATGTCGACATTGACCCGGCCGCCATCGCCGCCCTGGCCACCCGTGCCGCCAAGCGAAAAGGTCGAGGCGAACACCAGCGATTCATTCGCGCCGTAAGCCGCGCCGCCAATGCCGCCGCCGCCGCCGATCGACTGCGCCACGATACCATTGGAATTGGAGCCGAGCGTCGATGCCTGCAGATTGTCGAAGGCGACATCGACCCTGCCGCCGGTGCTGCCGTCGCCGGCATCGCCGCCGACCGTAAGCTGCGCGACCGTCAGCACGGCCTCGCTGACCGCATTGCCGCCCGTGCCGCCGCCGCCGCCGATCGACTGCGCGAGAATGGCCGAGGCATTGTCGCCGGCGGTGGTGACGGTCGGCGCACCGCTATAGGCGCCGGTGGCGAGATTGCCGTTGCCGACGGAAACAAGACCGCCATCGCCGCCGATCCCGCCGCTGCCGCCGACGCCAACGCCGATGAGCACGCCGAAATCGAGCACGTCGCCGCCATCGCCGCCGCCGCCGCCGATCGACTGGGCCGAAAGCCCATAGGAGAAATCGCCGCCGGTATAGATCGAACTGTCTTCCAGGAAGGCCTGAACCGCGCCGGCATCGCCGCCTTCGCCGCCATCGCCGCCGACGGAAAGCAGGCCGAAACCGCCAGCGCCCGCGCCGCCGCCGCCGCCGATCGATTGCGCCAGAATGCCGGTCGAGGCATTGCGCGAGGTCTGCACGGAACCGCGATTGTAAACCTGGACGAGGCCGCCGGCCCCGCCGCCGCCGCCGCTGCCGCCGACAATCAGCTTGCCGCCGCCAAGCGTGCCGGCAGCACCCCCGCCGCCGCTGATCGATTGGGCGATGATGCCGCGCGAACCATAGCCGAAGGTCGCGATGATGCCGGCATTGGTGACCGAAACATGGCCGCCATCGCCGCCAAGTCCGCCGTCGCCGCCAAGGCTGATGATCGAGGCGACCGGCAGGTCGCCCGCGCCGCCACTGCCGGCGATCGACTGGACCAGCATGCCGGGCGCCAGATTGCCGCTTGTGTAGATCAAGCCGGCATTGGACGCGGTGATCGCGCCGCCATCGCCGCCCTGTCCGCCGGCGCCGCCAGCCCCGAGCACGGTGATGAAATCGCCGCCGGTGCCTCCGCCGCCGCCGATCGACTGCAGGGCAATGGCCGCGGAATAATCGCCGAAGGTCTCGGTCTGCGTGCCGCTGTCGGTCGCAAAGGTGATGCGCCCGCCATCGCCGCCAACGCCGCCGCCGCCGGTCTGGCCGACGAGTGCCGTATTGTCGCCGCCATCGCCGCCTGTCCCGCCGATCGACTGGGCGAGGAAAGCATAGGCAGAGGTGCCGGACGTGGTGATCGTCGCGGTATCGTAGATGCCGACGGAAAGCGCGCCGCCATTGCCGCCATCGCCGCCGGAACTGTCGCGTTCGCCGTCCTCGCCATCGCCGCCATCGCCGCCCTTGCTGCGCATCACGACGCCCGAAATCGCCTCGCCCTGGGTGGTGATGTTGGCGCTGCCATGCAGTTCGACCTTGCTGACGCCGGCGACATCGCCGCTGGTGTCGCCGGCATTGCCGCCGTCTCCGCCCTTGTTGCTGCCGGGCGCCTCGCCGCCATCGCCGCCCTGGCTGATGGCCACCACCGCGCCGGAAAGCCCGTCGACATGGTTGTCGGAAACGATATGGATGTCGTTGTTGACGTAGACCTCGACCTGGTAGCCGGCCTCGCCCTTTCCGCCCTTGTCGCTGTTGTCTTCGGAATCCCGACCATCGCCGCCCTTGCTCAGCGCGTAGATGCCGCGGACGCCGTCACCGGAGCCGTTGTGATCGTTCCAGTAGATGTCGATCGTGCCATTATTGGTGACGGAGATATTGCCGCCCGTGCCGCCATTGCCATTGTCATGGCCGCCCTTGTTACCCTCGGCGATCGCGGCAATGCCCCAGCCGAAGTCGCGGCCATCGATATGGGCGCTGCTCGTGCCGAGCGTGATCGCGCCATTGTTGACGATGGCCATGTCCTTGGCGTCGCCGCTACTGCCGCCGCGCTGGTCACCGACCGTCGAATCCTGATCACCGCCCTTGCCGGCATGGGCGAGCGCATAGATGCCCGCGCCGCCGTTCGGAAGCGCCTGCTGGAGCGAGATGGTTGAATTGTTCTCGATGGTGATCGTGCCGCTGTCGCCGCCGCGCCCGCCATCATCGCCGCCGGCGCCGGTATCGTCCTCGTCGCCGCCGCCATGGCCGCCGAGGCTCTGGACGAGAATGCCGTAGACCTCGTCGTTCGACGAGCCGGCAATGGTGATCGGGGCGTAGTTGTAGACCGAGAGATTGCCGCCATCGCCGCCATCGGTGTGGCCGTCATCGTCGCCGTCGCCGCCGCTGGAGGAGAGCGCCAGTCCATAGCGGCCGTCATCGCCGATGGTGATCGTGCCGTAATTGTCGAGCCGATAATCGGGGCCGTCATCGCCATTGCTGTCGTCGTCGCCATCATCGCCCTCGCCGACCAGCGGATAGCTGGCCGTGTAAGTGCCGCTCGAAATCGTGCAGGAACTGGCGTCGTCGGGGGACAGGCAGAAGACGGTCTGCGCCCCGGCTGCCGGCGGCATCAGCAGGGCGAGGGCGGAGACCGTTGTCAGGAGGAGCGCCGCTCCGGTCGCTCCGTGGTTTCCGGTTCCGCGAACCGCGCCGCGCTCGCCCCCCAGACGCTTCCAACCCTTGGCCATCAGTCTGTCCTCATCCCTCAGCTCGCCGCAGCGGCGATGTTAACAATGGAAAAGTGCATGATGGCTGTAAAGAGCGGGCCAAAACCGGTCAACGCGTCGCCGATGAAACGGCCGTTTCACTCGATGAATCGGCACGAAGGCCGGAGCCGCCACCCGACAGCCCCGGCCTTCTGCAAATCAGGACGCGTTGCGAAGCCCGAATTTCGGGGCGGCGCGCTAGAAACGGATCTTCAGCCCGGCATTGACGCCGTTCTCGCTGCCGCCGTCGGAAAACTGGCCGACATAGTTGACGTAGAGATTGGCGTTTTCGGCCAGGTTGAAATTCAGCCCCGCATTGACGATGGCTGCGTTCTCGTTGATCGGCGTGCCCTCGATGGTAAACGGCGTGCTTCCGGCAATCGCCATGGCCATCTCCGGCGTGATGTCGCCGAAGGCGTGACGCCAGCCGATCTGGCCGTTGACGCTCGCGGTCCGCTCGCCGATCGCGAAGGTCTTCGAGGCGCGCAGGCCGATATCCATATAGGTGACGTTCATGTCGCTGTCGCCGGCCGAAAGCGCCGCGATGCCGCCGTTTTCGGTAAAGCCGTCGGTTTCGGCATGCACCTGGGCGAGGCCGAGATAGGGCTCGAACACGCCGCCGGCAAAGTCGATTCGATAGGCGGCCTCGGCGAAGACCTGGCTCACCGAGCCGTCATAGCTCGCCGTCAGATTGTCCGAAAGCGAACCGAAATCGATCGCGCGCCGGGCATCGGTGTCGTTGAAGGCATAGGCGCCGCCGAAGGTCAGCCGGAAGGCATCGAGGCTGGCCGCGCCATAGACGCCGATCAGATAGCTGTTGGTGTCGGCGGAAGCGTCCTGACCATCAAGGCTGAAGCTCGAGCGGCCATAGCCCGCCATCGCGCCGAGCGTGAAGGCGTCCGAAAGGGCGGCGTCGCCGCCGATATAGAAGCCGCCGGTGTTACGGTCGAGCGTTGCGACATCATTGCCGTCGAGCGAGCCATGCGCGCCATAGGCGTGGCTCCAGACGGAGAACCGGCCGTCGGTCCCCGTTCCAACGCCTGTGCCCGTGTCAACGGCTGCGCCGCCGGCAAAGCGTGCGGTAACGGCATCGCGGAAGAAGTGGCTGTCTTCCGCCAGTGCGGCGGTGACGGAGGGATAGAGTTCGCCGGAAAGCTGGTTGAAGGCATAATCGGCGGTGCCCGCATCAAGACCAACGATCGAGTCGTAGAGCCCGCCGCCGCCGAGACCGTCAATGGCCGCGGCCACGGCCTTGCGGTTCTGCGTCGTGCCCACGAAGGCGTAGGGCGTGTCGTTGCGCTCCGTCGAAAGCACGAGCTGGCCGCTGGCCGCGTCGAAGCTTGGCGTCAGGAAAGCCATGTTGGTGGTGACGCTGTCGAAAGCGCCGGTCACGCCGTCATCGGCGACGAGCACCGCATAGCGGGCGCCGGCCTGGTAATTGCCATTGGCGGCAACCGTCGCCATCGTTCCGCCATGGATCGTGGCCGTGCCGGAGGCGACGACCTTGTCGGCATAGCCGTCGGCATCGACCTCGACGATGAAGTTCGAGCCCTGCTCGAAGGTGACATCGCCTTGGACGGTGAGCATGCCGATCGAGTTGCCGGGCGAAAGCGTGCCGCCGCCCGCAACACGCAGGCTGCCGAGGACGCCGTTGCCGCCGAGCAGGCCGCCGTCATTCACCGTCGTCAGGCTGGAGGCCGCAATCGAACCGTTGACGAACAGCGCGCCGCCATTGACGAAGGTCTCGCCTGAATAGGCGTGGACGCCGGTCAGGTTCAGCGCGCCGCCGCCAGTCTTTGTCAGGCCGCCCGACCCTGCGATCGCGCCGGCAAAGGCCGTCGTGCTGCCATCCGCGCCGACGGTCAGCATGGCGCTGCCGGTATCGACGGAGCCCGCGCCCGTCAGCCCGCCAATGGTTTCGTCATTGCCAAGGGCAAGCCAGGCATTTTCGGCGATTGCCACCGTGCCGTAATCCGGCAATGCCGCGCCGCCGAGCGCGCCAAGCGTGCCGCTTTCGATGAAGGTGCCGCCGGCATAGGTGTTTGCGCCGGCGAGCACCAGCGTGCCGTCGCCTGCCTTGGTCAGCGCGCCTTCGCCGGAGATGGTTCCCGGCGCCGTGACGCTCGCCGCGGCGTCGGAGACGTGGAGCGTGCCGCCAACGCCTTCAAGCACGACGTTGCGGTCGAGCGTTGGCATCGCCGTGCCCGCAATCGCGAGCGTGCCGTTGTTAAGGCGAAGATCGGCATCGGCATTGCCGAGCGCCAGGTCCTCATCGACGATGATCGTGCCGCCATCGGTGATCAGCGTTTCGCCTATGAAGGAATGATCGTCGATGCAGTATGCGGCGATCGCATCCTGCAGCCATTCCTCGCCGCTTTCGCAGTCGAGCTTGGTTTTCAGCACGTCGACGGGGAGATCGGTGAAGATCGGATTGCCGTCGTCATCGGAAATCTGGCCGATGGTCATATCGGTGCGCATATTGTTGCGGGTGAGTTGGAAGACGCCGCCGTCTTCCGCGAACGTGTTGGCCTCGGCGCTCCAGATCAGGGTCTTCTTGCTCGCGTCGCCTTCATAGGCCTCCAGCACGGGACCGACCCAGCGGATTTCGTGGGCGACCAGTTCGTGGTCGGAAAGCGCCTTGCCATCGTCGTTGACCGCGATGCCGTTGAGGACGCCGAGATAGTCATCATCGGGGGCGTCGACCACGGTCCACCACTTGCCATAGGGGCGGGAGGCCAGGAAGTGGTCGATCTTTCCATGGGCCCAGCCGGGCGAGGTGATGTTGCCTTCGTCATATTCCGTGCCCGGCCAGGTGACGCTGCCGTCGCCACGGCTATGCGGCGCGTAGCCTTCCCGCGTGGAGTCCGAGTTGAGCGCGATGAACTGCTTCTTCAGAATGTTCATCGTCACCGGCTGGTTGCTCGCGGTCGGATAGGTTTCATCCTCGAGCACGAGACCGTTGGCGGCCATGTCCTTCTGGATGATGACGGCCCATTGTTCCCAACTCATGTCGGAGACCTTCGAAATTCCGGGGAATTCTTCCGGATGGGCGTCGAAATAGGCCTGAAGCACATTGCGATAGTGCTTGGCATTGTTGGGATCGGTGGCGCGCATCGCGTCGATATAGGCCTGCGCCTGATCTTCCCTGCCTTCCGGCGCATATTCGAGAACGAGATCGCGCCAGAGCTGCGACGGCGCCGCGTCGTAAATGACGCGGGTATAGAGATAGGCCTGCTGCAGGGCGGAACTCAGACCGCGCTCGGAAACGTCGCCGGCATTCAGATCGCCCATCAGGATAACCGGGTTGTTGTGATCCAGAACCCAGCTATTGACCTGTTTCGCTTCGCTGATCCGATAGGTTTCCGGCTCGTTGCGCCAGTCAAAATGCGCGGAGGCATAGGTCGTCTGCGGCAGGCCCTCGCTTGCATCCGCCGTCACATAGGCGAACTGGCCGGAGAAGTAATTGCCCCAGCGGTGGGAGCCGCCTTCACCGGCAAAGCGCGTCACGACGCCATCCTCGCCATCGCGGTAGCCGGCGGCATTCGACCAGCCCTGGCCGGCAAGCATCTCCGGTATCGTATCCATATAGGTGCACTGGCTGGCGTAGTAGCACAGCTCCTGAAGGCCGATGACATCGTAGTCACCCGCTTCGAGGAACGCCTTCATCGAGGCGTCATCGCCTGAAAACAACTCGCGGTAGGTGTTGAAGGTCAGAACCCGGACGGTGCCCTTGCCTTCATCAGCAGCATGAGCACCGATCGGCATCGCCACCGAACCGATGAGCGCCGCGCCGCACAAGAGGCGGCGGACGCGACGGGCATGGCTGGTACGGCTTCGTGTCGAGGACACGGAATGTAACTTTATTGACATTTTTGACCTACAGAAGTTGGAAAAGGTGGATGAAATCCGCTGTAGGTCGATATCAACACAACTTTATGTAGGTAATATTACATTTATTAACCTTGCCGGATCTGTGGCAAAATGAGGGGCTCTCGGGTGGTGGCTGGCGCTCTCAGGCCACGAGCAGCCGCTTGAGGAAGGGGTTTTCCAGCAATTGTTCGCTCTCGATGCGGTTGTGCGCCACCATGCCGCTTGGGCCGAACGTGCCTTTTCGCAGAAGGTCGATCAGGCTCGCGGCGTAGGCCGCGGCAACCGAGGTCATGGCGTTGAACGGCTGATGCCGGTCGGAGCGGAAGCGCAGCGACAGCGACCGTTCGGCGGGACGGTTGCGAAGCGTGCTGCGCGCCGTCAGGAACAGCAGGAGTTCGTCCTCGTCGATGACAGGCAGCCCGTTCATCAGCAGAGATCTGAGCATGTCACGACGGGTTTTCAGACCCAGATCGTCCAGAAGAAAGCGCATATAGTCGAGATGGCCGGGATAGCGCAGGGTCTTGAAGGTGACGTTCCTCACCCCGGCCTCAAGATAGGGCGTCAGGTCGGACAGGCCGCGCGCGGTGGTAAAGCACTCATAGGACGTTCCGTCGAGAATGACCTTTTCGAGATGTTCCAGCGGTTTCAGGAACACCGCCTTGCCGTCCTGCACGGCTTCGCAGGCCCGGGTATATTCCTCGATCATCGCGTCGATATCCCAGATCTGGCCGTAACCCAGCCGGTTTGTGGGGTAGCGCGGCAGCGAGCCGACCCGGATCGTCAGATCGCTGATCGTCCGTCCGGGCTCCATCAGCCCCGAGGCGATGTTGTCCACCAGCCCCGGCGCCACGCCGGCGCCCGAAAGCACGACGCGCGTTTTGGCGAGTTGTTGCAGCAGGGAAAGATTTTCCGGCCGGACCGGGGAGAAATCCAGAAAATGCGCGTTCGAGGCGCCGGCAAGCTCGGCAATGCCGGATGAAGCCCAGTCGGGGGCGGCGGCAACGATCAGATCGCTGCCGCGCGCCTCGGCGGGCATCTTCTCATTCTGGCGCTGGCGCAGCGCCTTCACCGGAAGGCCGAGCGACGCAAACGCGTCGAGCGCCTCTTCGGAAGGGTCGATGATCGTGACGTCGATGTCGCCCGTAAGACACAGCGTTGCCGCAAGCGCCGAACCGACCTTGCCCGCGCCGAAGATCGCAATCTTGAACCTGTCCATGATCTACCCCCTGAAGCGGGAAACGAAGGCCTGAAGCCTTGGGTTTTGCGGATTGAGGATCACCTGGTCGGGCGAACCGGTTTCCGCGATCACGCCCTGATCCAGGAACAGGACCCGGCTCGAAACGTCGGCGGCAAAGGCCATTTCATGGGTCACGATCGCCATGGTCATGCCGTCTTCGGCGAGCTTGCGGATAACGGCGAGAACCTCGCCGACGAGTTCGGGATCGAGCGCGCTCGTCACCTCGTCGAGCAGCAGCACCTCCGGCTCCATCGCCAGCGCGCGGGCAATCGCGACGCGCTGTTTCTGGCCGCCGGAGAGATGGTTGGGGTAGGCGGCGTGTTTTTCGGCGAGACCGACTTGGGCCAGAAGCTCCATTGCGTGGGCGATGGCCTCCTTCTTCGGCTTACGGCAGACGATCACCGGCCCTTCGATCACGTTTTCCAATACCGTCTTGTGCGGAAACAGATTGAAATGCTGGAACACCATGCCGACATGGCGGCGAAGCGTGCCGATGCCGATTTTGTCGCCGGCATCGCGGAAACTGGTTCCCACGTCGCGTCCGCGAAAGCGGATCGCGCCGCCGGTGGGCGTCTCCATGACGTTGAGGCAGCGGATGAAGGTGGACTTGCCGGACCCCGAGGGCCCGATCAGGGCAACCACCTCGCCGCGCGTCAGGGTCAGGTCGATCCCTTTCAGGACCTCGTGAATGCCGTAGCTTTTCTGAAGGCCGGCAGCTTCGAGAACCGGCGCGCCGGTCTGGCTTTGCTGTGTCATGTTCATCTTCCTTCCCTCAGTCGCTGACCCTGAGCCGTTTTTCAAACCAGTCCGCGGCCTGCATCAGAGGCAGCAGCACGACGATGTAGAGCACGGCCATGACCGTGTAGGATTCCAGCGGCCGGTAGGTCTGGCCGTTCACCACCGCGGCCATATAGGCGAGGTCGGCAACCGAAATGACGGAGACGAGCGAGGTGTTCTTGAACTGGATGACCGACTGGTTGATGAAGGACGGCAGCACGCGTTTTAGCGCCTGCGGCAGAATGATGCAGCGCATCGACTGGAACGGGCTCATGCCGATCGCGGCCGCCGCCTCGCGCTGGCCCTTGTCGATCGACACGATCCCGCCGCGGAAGATCTCCGCGTAAAACGCCCCGACATAGAGCGACAGGGTCAGCATGGCGGCAAACCGGTTGTCGATGTTG
>NZ_DEPM01000261.1:0-5865 GCF_002358775.1 Martelella sp. UBA3392 | reverse complement strand
CAGGTCCGCGAAATGCTCTATTGCGGTCTGCGCAGAAAGATTTCCTTACGGAGCCGCGTGAGGTCAACCCCGGCAAAGTCGCTCAGGGCGTTCAGATCGTTGAGGGAAATCTCCTGATTGTCGAAATTCGTGATCAGCCCGTTGCGCGCGAACCGGCGCATGGTGCGGCACACATGCACGTTGCTGAGGCCGGTGAATTCTCCGATCTTGTGCTGGTTCATGGGCAGGCGGAATCGCCCGTTCCGGGTCAGGCCGATCTGCTCCAGCCGGACATAAAGCTCCAGCAGCGTATAGGCTACGCGGCACGCACCGCTTCGTCCCATTCGCAACAGGAGTTCGGACATGCGGGCCTGTGTCGTCACGAGCAACGCCGTGAACAGCCGGCGCAGCTCGGCGTGTTCCGGGCCCGGGCCATTGACGTGCTCGAGCGGTACGGCGAGGTAGCTGATATCGGTCAGCGCCTCGACAGTGAAGGCAGCGACGGGGGCGACCTCCGCGCCGACCAGCGCAAAATCACCGGGCAGCATCACGTCGATGATCTGTACCTCGCCTTCGGGCATTGTCTTGGAAAGGGCCGCCCAGCCGTCCAACAGCAACATCGAATGGGCGGCGTAGTCGGACTCCTGCACGACGGTGCGACCCTTGACGGCCCGTCTTACGGCCTGTTTCGGGCGCAGCGCGGCATAAGCATCGACCGCCGAGCAAGGGGCGGCATGCGACGTCTGCAAGGTTACGTTGATCTGCATGGCGAATTCCCTCCATGGCGGATGCCTGCTTGCGGCTTCCTCCTGCGTGATCCTGGCTTGTTCTCACTTGCCCTCGTTCGTGGTCCGGTCGGAGCCGATGAGCGCTTCGACGGTGTATACGAGGATCGCCATACCGATGGCGCCGGCCGCGGCCACGCCCAGCAGGACGATGACGTCTATCGGCCCGCCCATGTCGGACAGGCGCGAATGGGTCATGACCATCAGAAACCAGACCGCGGCGATGGCGCCGACCGGCATGGAAAGCTGCGCCAGCAGGAATTTTTTCCAACTGACCGAGCGGTCGCGAACGAGAACGTAGAAATAGGCCAGCGTAACGATCGCCGCAGCGGCGACCATGGCCCAGAACACGCCCCGGCCGAAAATCTCCTCGAGAACGGCGATCAGTGTCGAGAGCGTCATGTCTTTCATGTCCGATCCTCCTCAGGCCTGTCCGCGCAACATTGCATTGTAAGTCGCCTTCAGCGCAACCTCTTTCATCAGCCAACTGATCCAGAGTTCCTCCAGCGGGGCGATGATGCCGGGAAAAGAGGGCGTCAGGTTGTTGCGGTAGTCGAACTCGACCAGCATGGCCCGGCCGATCCGGGTAATCAGCGGGCAGGAGGTGTAGCCGTTATAGCTCGCGGTGCCCTCGCGGCCTTCGATGGCGGCGACGAGATGATCCTCGACCACCGGGACCTGCCACTTCACGCTCGCCGCGGTCTTGCCCTTGGGCACGCCCGCCACGTCGCCAAGCGCGAAGATGTCCGGGTAGCGCAAATGGCGCAGGGTGTGCATGTCGACCTCGACCCAGCCCTGGTCGGTCCATTTGTCGGACCAGGACAGGCCCGACTGGCGAATGAAGTCCGGCGCGCGCTGCGGCGGGATGACGTGGATATAGTCGTAATCGATTTCCTCGTTACCGTCGCCGGTGGCGAAGGTCGCGCGTTTCGCTCCGGCGTCCACCGCCGTCAACGTGCGCTGCATGATCGTGTTGATGCCGCGGTCCTCGAACAGCATCCGCACCTTCTCGGCCACGATCGGCACGCCGAAGAGGGAGGATTGCGGCGCGACGTAGATCATGTTCATCTTGCCGGTATTGCCCGCCCGGCGGGCGATATCGTCGATCAGGAAGGTGTGCTTGAGCGGCGCGCCGGCGCATTTCATCTCGGTCGCGGGCCGCGTGAATATCCCGATGCCGCCTTCCTCGGTGAATTTCCGAGCCGCCTGCCAGGTGCGCGCGGCCTGTTCCGGCCCGCCATAAAGCCCGCCGATGCTGTTCTCGCCGATCATGTCCACGGAAAAGCCTTCGATTGCGCCGTAATCCAGAACCAGGCCGGGGGCGAGCACCAGCCAGTCATAATCGATGGTCCGCCCGCTTTCCGTCGAGACCGTCCTGGCCTCGGCATCCACGGCGGCGACCTTTTCCCTGATCCAGTCTATTCCCTTGGGCAACCAGCGGCTTTCGTCCGATGTGACGTAAGAGGCCGGCTTCAGCCCGGTTGCCACCAGCGTGAGGCCGGGTTGATAAAGATGCGTGGTGCGCGGATCGATGATCGTGATCCGGGCGCCCGCGAGCCGTTCGCTCAGCCGGTTGGCCAACGCCGTGCCGGCGGCCCCGGCTCCGACGATGACGATCCGGGCCGAGGTCGACACCTGCGCCCTGGCTGGCTTTGCCTCCGTCACCGGCAGCGCGGCCGCAGCGCCGCCGAGCGCTGCCAGACCGAGGAATTCCCTGCGTTTCATCCGATCTCTCCTCCTCATCAGATACACACCGTGGTCGGAACGGCGGTCCCGGACCTTGCGTCCGCGCAACGGAAGTCGGCCTGCTGTCCGGTTCTGCCGCATGGTGCGAAACAGACCATCTTCTGCATTCAATCTACATTGAAGTCGGCGGTCTAAAATTGACCGTGATCAAGGCGGGACACGTTGCGGTCGCGCCGGATCGGGTTTGCAGCCGGGCACCGGGCCGCCAAAGACCGATTGCCTGCTTCCGGTTTCGTGCCTGCCAGAAGAGCGGTTTTTCTTGTGGCAACGCAGGCGCCCTCGTCCCACGCCCCGAAGGCCTGCGTATCGACGACCCCGATGTCGCCTTCGCGCTCGGCGGGGCGCCCGGCTGATCTCTGCCAGCCTACTCGTACTGCGCCAGCTTTTCGTTGACCGCGTCGACTCTTCTTAGCCGATCGCGGCCTGTGCGCCCGGCCTTCAGCGTCGCGCGCACCACGATCTGGTGGCAGAGCGCCAGCACGGCCGCATGGTTGAATTGCGGCCCGTCGGAATGGATCCGGCAGGGAAAATGCCAGTGGGAGGCGGGATGGCGGGCCATGGTCTCATCCGAGATCAAGGCAAGGCGTGCACCGCTTTCCGCAATCGTATCCAGCAATTGCCGCGTGCCGGCAACGCGGCGGCGCAGCGTGATGGCGATCACTAGGTCGCCTTCCTCGATCCGGGCCACATGCTCGCCCAGCGTTTCGCCGCCTTGCGGGAAAACCGAGACCTCGCCGACGATCTTGGTCAGTTGCCAGTAGATGTAATGGGCAAAGGACTGGCTGATGCGCTGGCCGGTGATCCAGACCTTTCGGCTATCGACCACGGCAGCGGCGAGCGCTTCCAGCTCGCTCGGATCGAGATTGGCGAAGGTCCAGTCGAGATTGTCCTTGTCCTCGCGCATGTCGAGGGCCAGCGCTGCGGCATTCGCCTCCGGCTCGGCATGGGCGAAGAACACGCGCGAGCCGGTCTGGCGCTCATCGCGCACCGCCTTTTTCGCCTGGTCGTAGCTGGCAAAGCCGAGCTTGCGAATAAAGCGCGAAACGGTCGCCTTCGAGACATCGCAAAGCCGGGCCAGCTCCTGCGCGTCATAACTGCCGAGCTCGCCGGGAAAATCCAGCAGGAACTCACCCAGCCGACGCTCGGCGGGGCTCAACTGCGGCAACACGCGCTGCACGCGGGTGAGAAAGGGAGCGTCGTCGGCAGGGTTTTGAAATTCTGATTTCATAATTCTCATTAAAGATTGCACTGCGAAAAATGCAAGCAGCGCGTTTTCGAAATCATGATTTCAGTGCGGCATTTTGTAAACGGCCGCGGGAAAGTGCCGTATCTGCGGGCTTTTTGCTGCTTCAAGTGCTCAAGGAAAATTCAAATTGCCTAAATAATAACCAATTGTGATATATGCCTATTTTTTGCTTGCGTGATTTCTGAAACTGTAGTTTCTTTTATTGGAACTTGAATTTCGTTAATGCATTCGCCCTGACCCACGACAGCAGAAACTGGAGTCCCGACATGCCGGCCCGTCCGCTGAAATCCCTGATCCTCGCCGCCACCGCCCTTGCTACGCTCGCGCCCGCGGCACTTGCCGCGGAATATCCCGACCGGCCCGTTCGTATCCTGGTGTCCTTCCCGCCGGGTGGTTCGAGCGACCTCGTCGCCCGCCTTCTCGCCGAAAAGCTCGGGGCCGCGCTTGGCCAGCAATTCGTTGTCGAGAACAAGCCGGGCGCTGCCGGCACGGTCGCCGCAACCGAGTTGAAGAATGCCGACAATGACGGCTACACGCTGATGCTATCCAACCTGACGCCCTTCAATGTCGCGCCGACCAGCTTCCCGGATACGCCCTATGATCCGGTCGAAGACTTCACCCATATCGGCTATATCGGCGCCGTTCATCTCGGCATGTTCGTCTCGCCCGAGCTTGAGACGCCGGATATGGCCGCCTTTGTCGAAAAGGCAAAGGCCGAGCCCGGCATGCTGGACTACGGCTCCTCCGGCGTCGGCTCGTGGGGCCATGTCGTGGCCGTTGCCTTCGAGAACGAGGCAGGCGTCGAACTTTCGCACATCCCCTACAAGGGCTCCGGCCCGATGCGGCTCGATTTCCGCGCGAACGTTATTCCGGTGATCTTCGATGCCGTGCCGCAGAACCTGCCGGCCGTTGAGGAGGGGACAGCGCTCCCGCTCGCCGTCTCCTCGCCCGAACGGCTCGAAACCCTGCCCGATACCCCCACCTTCACCGAACTCGGCTATGATATCGTCGCGGAGAACTGGCTCGGTATTTCCGGTCCGTCCGGCGTCGACCCCGAGGTCGTCTCCACGCTTCAGGACGCGCTCGACACGGCGCTCGCCTCCGATGATGTCGTCGCCCAGTTCGACACATGGGGTATTGTCGGCGGCAAGATGACGAGCGAAGAATTCACAGACTATGTCGCGGAAGGCGTTGCCGAATGGGCTCCGCTCGTCAAGCAGGCGAACCAGTGATGCGCATCAGGCCGCTTGCAGCGGAGCAACCCGACTTGCCGCAGATCGCCGTCGTCGTCATCGGCGAGGCGGAGGATGCGGGCTTCAATGCCAGCGGTCTTGCCGGCGCGCGCCATGCGGCGCGTGCGGGCAAGGGCCGGATCAGCATTGTCGACGGGCTTGCCTATGACACGGCCGAAATCCTCGAAAGCCTCGGCGGAATACTGCCGGATTTCGACGGGCTGGTTTTCATTGGCGGGCAGGGTGATCGGGTCATGCCTGTGCTCGCGCTCGACTGGGCGGAAAAGTCCTTCGCCATCGTCCAGGGCCACGCCCATGCGGAAAATCTGGCAAGCTATGATGTCGCGCAGGAGCATTCGGCCTATCTTGCCGGATGCCTGGCGGCGCTGATGACGAAGACCGGCACGGTCGGCCATCTTTCCGGTCACCGCGTCCGACCGGGCCTGAAGGGCCGCGCCGCCTTCGTGCAGGGCGTGATGGAGACCGATCCCGCCGTCCACGTTCTCACGGCCTTTTGCGGCTCGCAGGACGATAATGCGATCACCTGGCGCTGGGCCGATGCCGAGATCAAGGCCGGCGCCGACATCATCTTCACCATGCTGAACGGCGCCAGACAGGGCGCGATCGAGGCCTGCCGGGCCGCCGACGCGCTGCAGATCGGCAATGCGCTCGACTGGACGGCGCTGGCGCCGGATGTGTTTGTCGCCTCGGCACTGGCGCGGATCGATCTTGGCGTGGAGCGTGCCATTGCCGATGTCGCGACGGGAAGGCTGCCACGGGCACCGGTCATTTTGGGTCTTTCGGAAGGCGATTATGCTTCGCTTGCGCTCGGCGCGGATGTTCCTGATGCCGTCGCCGAACGGGTCGCTACCGCCGC
>NZ_DEPM01000119.1:7064-8956 GCF_002358775.1 Martelella sp. UBA3392 | reverse complement strand
GACATCGACGCCAACGGCATCGTCAACGTCTCGGCCAAGGACAAGGGTACTGGCAAGGAGCACCAGATCCGCATCCAGGCATCGGGTGGTCTGTCTGACGCCGACATCGAGCAGATGGTCAAGGACGCCGAAAGCCATGCCGAGGAAGACAAGAAGCGCCGTGCGGCCGTCGAGGCCAGGAACCAGGCCGAAAGCCTGATCCACTCCACCGAGCAGTCGCTCAAGGAGCATGGCGACAAGGTCTCCGAGGATGACCGCAATGCCATCCAGACCGCGATCGACGAACTGAAGACCGCCGTTTCCGCCGAAGAGCCGAATGCCGATGACATTCAGGCCAAGACCCAGACGCTGATGGAAGTCTCCATGAAGCTCGGTCAGGCGATCTACGAGGCCCAGCAGTCCGATGAGGAAGCCCAGGCTTCCGCCGATGCGGCGCGCGATGCCAAGTCTGACGATGTGGTCGACGCCGAATTCGAAGACGTCAGCGACGATGACGACAAGAAGAAATCGGCCTGATCCTTCGATCGGATAGGACCTGAATGATTCCGGCCGTCCCAGGACGGCCGGTCACTCTTTTTCAAGAGGTATTGCATCTCCATGGCAAAAGCGGATTTTTACGAGACACTCGGCGTCGGTCGCTCCGCCGACGAAAAGGAGCTGAAGAGCGCCTTCCGCAAGCTTGCGATGAAGTATCACCCCGACCGCAATCCGGACAACGCTGACGCCGAGAAGAAATTCAAGGAAATCAACGAAGCCTACGAGACCCTGAAGGACCCGCAGAAGCGGGCCGCCTATGACCGCTTCGGCCATGCCGCCTTCGAGAACGGCGGACCGGGGGCCGGCGGTTTCGGCGGCGGCGCGCAGGGCTTTGGCGGCGCCGGCGGTTTCTCGGACATCTTCGAGGATATTTTTGGCGAAATGATGGGCGGGGCCAGGGGCCGCCGCCAACCGAACGGTCGCGAGCGCGGCGCCGATCTGCGCTACAATATGGAAATCAGCCTCGACGAGGCCTTCCACGGCAAGACGGCCCAGATCCGTGTGCCGAGCTCGGTCGTGTGCGACGAATGCTCCGGCTCGGGCGCGAAGCCCGGCTCGTCGCCGACCACCTGCGGCACCTGTCACGGCGCGGGGCGCGTGCGCGCCGCCCAGGGCTTCTTCTCGGTCGAGCGCACCTGCCCGACCTGCCACGGTCGCGGCGAGATCATCTCCGATCCCTGCCCCAAATGCCACGGCGAAGGCCGTAAGGTCGAGGAACGCTCGCTTTCGGTGAACATTCCGGCCGGCATCGAGGACGGCACCCGCATCCGCCTTCAGGGCGAGGGCGAGGCCGGCTTGCGCGGCGGGCCGTCGGGCGATCTCTACATCTTCCTGTCGGTCAAGCCGCACCAGTTCTTCCAGCGCGACGGCGCGGACCTGCACTGCTCCGTGCCGATCTCGATGACGCAGGCGGCGCTCGGCGGCAAGTTCGAGGTGACCACGCTCGACGGCGCGAAATCGCGCGTCGCGGTGCCCGAAGGCACACAGGCCGGCAAGCAGTTCCGCCTGAAGGGCAAGGGCATGCCGGTGCTGCGCTCCTCGCATCGCGGCGACCTCTACATCCAGGTCCGCGTCGAAACCCCGCAGAAACTCACCAAGCGCCAGCGCGAACTGCTGCAGGAATTCGATGAACTGTCCTCCAAGGAGAACAACCCGGAATCGAACGGGTTCTTCTCGAAGATGAAGGACTTTTTCGGGACCGAGTGAGCCCCTTTCCGAGGTAGAAGACAGCGATGCGGCGGAAGACCTTTTCCACCGCATCGCAAGCTTTCTCCGATCTGCGACGATGGCGTCCCTCCCCGTCGCCATTTCAAGCCAAGACAATGCAATAGAGCAATTCCAGGTGAAGTGGACAC
>NZ_DEPM01000119.1:0-6729 GCF_002358775.1 Martelella sp. UBA3392 | reverse complement strand
CCGTCCGGAATTGCGTAAAAACAAAGAGATAGAGCCTTTCCGCGTTTCCGTGAAATGCGGAAAGGTTCTAACGGCCAACGGATACGGCTGTTATTGCAGGAAACCGCGGAAACGGCGCAGCGCGATGGCGAAGAGCGCCAGTCCGAGCGCCGCCAGCCAGACGAATTGCGGCCAGACGACATCAAACCCCGCGCCGCGAAACAGGATCGCCTGAGACAGCGTCACGTAATGGGTATTGGGCGCCAGCAGCATGATATCCTGAATGAATTGCGGCATGCTTTCACGCGGCGTCATTCCGCCGGACAAGATCTGCAACGGCATCAGCACCAGCATCAGCAGCAGGCCAAACTGCGGCATCGAGCCTGCCACGGTTGCCAGGAAAATACCGAGCGAGCACATCGCAAACAGCATCAACGCGCTGCCGGCAATGAACAGCGGCATGGAACCGTTGACCGGCACGCCGAGAATGCCTTCGACCACGATCACAAGGGAAAGCGCCGAGGCGACGAGGACGACGAGGCCGATCGACCAGATCTTGCTGAGCACGATTTCAAGCGCGGTGACCGGCATGACCAGAAGGTGCTCGATCGTGCCGTGCTCGCGCTCGCGGATCAGCGCCGCGCCGGACAGGATCATCGACAGCATTGTGATGTTGGTGATGATGTTGATGATCGAGCCGAACCACATCTGGCTGAGCTGCGGATTGTAGCGGGCGCGGATATCGAGAGAGACCGGAATTTCGCTGCCGCCCGGGAAGCGGTTCAGATATTCGCTGACGGTATTGTCGATAATCTGCTGGATGTCGTTATTGCCGGTGAAGGCCTGCGTCATGCGCGTGGCGTCGATGTTGAGCTGCAGTTCCGGCTTCCGCCCGGCAAGCACGTCCCGTTCGAAATTCGCCGGTATATCGAGCACGAAGGTCGATGTTCCGCTATCCAGCCGGGCATCCATCTCGGCGGTGTCAATGAGTTCCGGCTCGATGAAATAGGGGGGATAGAAGGCATCGATAATGCGCTGCGACAGCGCCGAGCGATCCTCATCGACAACCGCGATGGCCGCGCGGTTGAGCGTTTCCGGCATGGCGGAGGATTCCATGTAGATGGAAAGCGAAAAGGCATAGACAATCAGAACGAGCATCAGCGTGTCGCGGCCAAGTCCCCGCAATTCCTTGATGCCGAGCTGCAGGATATTGGAAAACCGCATGACCTACCTCGCCTGCTTGCCGAGCAGCAGCGTGCTGGCAACGGTCAGAACCGGAATGGCGATGAGAAGCGGTACGAAGGCGGCCTGAAGATCGGCGAAGCCGAGCGCCTTGGTGAAGGCGCCGCGCGATATCGTTACGAAATAGGTGGCCGGATAGACATTGCCAATCACGGCGCCGAAGCCCTCAAGCGCACTGACCGGATCGATGAGGCCGGAATACTGGACCGCCGGAATGAGGGTCAGAAGAGCGGTGGCGAAAAGGGCCGCGATCTGGCTGCTGGTAAAGGTCGACACCAGAAGGCCCATGCCGGTGGAAATGATGACGAAAAGCAGGGCCGCCAGCGAAAAGGCAAGCAGACTACCGGTAAAAGGCACCTGAAACACGATCAGGGAAGTCACCAGCAGCAGGGCGAAATTGAACATGGCAAGCACGACATAGGGCACCTGTTTGCCAACCAGGAATTCGAGCCTCGTCGTCGGCGTGACATAGAAATTGACGATCGAGCCCAGTTCCTTTTCCCGCACCACCGAGAGCGTCGTCAAAATGGCCGGAATGAGCATCAAGAGCAGCGGAATGACCGCCGGCGCCATGGCGACGAGGCTGCGAATATCAGGGTTGTAGCGATAGCGCGCTGCGACCGAATAGGCCGGATCGGCCGCGCCCGCCCCGTAGATTTCCTCGATCTTGCGGGTGAGCCATGTGGCATAGACGCCCTGAATATAGCCTCTGGCCGAAGATGCGCGCTGCGGCATAGAGCCGTCCAGCCAGACGCCGATCTCGACATCGCGGCCGCGCGCCAGGTCGGCGGCGAAATTCGGCGGAATTTCGATTGCGAAACTGATTTCCCCGTCGCGCATGCGCCTGTCCATGTCGGCATAATCGACAAGCGGGGCTTTCTCGTCGAAATAACGCGATCCGGAAATATCGAGCGTCAGGTCCCGGCTCGTGACGGTCTGATCGCGGTCGAGCGTGGCATAGCTCAGGTTTTCGATGTCGAGATTGATGCCGTAGCCGATCACCAGCAGCAGAATGACGCTGCCGATGATCGCCATCGTCGCGCGGATCGGATCGCGTCGCAATTCCAGCATTTCGCGCCAGGAGTAAGCCATCATCCGGCGAAAATCGAGATGACGCTTCAGCGCTCTTTCGGCGCCTCTGTCATCGGCGTCATCCGTTTCGGCATTTTCGGTGACCACCAGACCTTCCGTCTCGTCGCCGCTATCCGTCACCGCTTCCAGATGGCTGATGAAGGCTTCCTCGAGCGTTGCCTTTCCGCTTGCCGCGATGATGGCGGCCGGGCTGTCGCTCGCCAGCACCTTGCCGGCATGCATCAGCGAAATCCGATCGCAGCGCGCCGCCTCGTTCATGAAATGGGTGGAGACGAAGATCGTGACGTTGTCGACGCGCGAAAGCGCGATCAGCATGCGCCAGAAGTCGTCCCGCGCCACCGGATCGACGCCGGATGTCGGTTCGTCCAGGATCAGGATGTCCGGGCCATGGATCATCGCGACCGCCAGCGACAGGCGCTGGCGGATGCCGAGCGGCAGCGCGTCCGGCAGGCCATCGGCGACATCGGCGAGATCGAACCGCGCGATCATTTCGGCAACGCGCGGGCCGATCGTCTGCTCCGGCAACCTGTAAAGCCGGGCATGCAAATAAAGGTTCTGCCGCACGGTGAGCTCGGTATAGAGCGAAAAGGACTGCGACATATAGCCGACCCGCCGGCGCACATCGATATTGCCGGGATCGACCGGCTGGCCGAACAGCTTCGCCTTGCCGTCGCTGGCATCAAGAAGCCCGGTCAGCATTTTCATGGTGGTGGTCTTGCCGCAGCCATTCGAGCCGAGAAAGCCGAAAATCTCGCCCCGGCGAATGCGGAAGCTGACATCGTCGACGGCGGTGAAATCGCCGAAACGCTTGCTCAGATGCTCGGCTTCAATGGCATAGTCACCGGCATCGTCGCCCTCGCGCGCGGTAATTTCCACCGGCGCGCGATCGCCGCGAGCCGCTTTCGGCAAAAGCGCCACGAAAGCCTCATCGAGATTGTCGGTGGCGGTCGCATGCAGAAGTTCGGCCGGGCTTCCCGTGGCAAGAACGCTGCCGTCATTCATCGCCGCAAGCCAGTCAAAGCGCGCGGCTTCTTCCATATAGGCGGTCGCGACGATGACGCTCATGCCGGGGCGCGAGGCGCGGATATTGTCGATCAGGCTCCAGAACTGCCGCCGGGACAAGGGGTCGACGCCGGTCGTTGGCTCGTCGAGAACCAGAAGGTCGGGGTCGTGGATGAGCGCGCAGCAAAGCCCGAGCTTCTGCTTCATGCCGCCCGAGAGCTTGCCGGCCGGTCTGTCCGCAAAAGGCAGCAGTCCCGTGCTCTTCAGCAAAGACTCGATGCGCCGGCGGCGTTCGCTGTGGGCGTGGCCGAACAGCCGGCCGAAAAAATCGATGTTCTCGTAGACGGACAGCGTGGCGTAGAGATTGCGGCCAAGCCCCTGCGGCATGTAGGCGATGCGCGGGCAGACGGCGCGGCGGTGCCCGTCATCGGAGATATCGCCGCCAAGCACCTTCACCGTGCCGGTCTGCACCTTGCGCGCGCCGGCAATGAGCGACAGCAGGCTCGACTTGCCGACGCCGTCCGGGCCGATCAGGCCGGCCATGCAACCGGCGGGAATATCAAGCGAGATATCCTTCAGCGCCGCCGTCTTTCGATAAAGCAGGCTGACGCCCTCAAGGCTGGCGACCGGGACGGCGCCGTCCTGCTCACCGGCGGCGTTCATCGGGCCAGATTTCCTTCAAGCGCATCGGGCCAGACGGCATCGGGATCATAACGCACATAGGCGACGCCAGGCAGCCCGGTCTTGACGAGGTCGACATACTTGCGCAACAGGTCCGGGTCGATCCGGGCCTTGACCCGGAACATCAGCTTCTGGCGCTCCTCTTCGGTCTCGACGGTCTTCGGCGTGAACTGGGCGACATCGGAAACGTAGGAAATGCTGGCCGGTATGGTGAATTGCGGCGCGGCATCGAGCACCAGCCGGGTCTCGGCGCCGATTGCCGTCCGGCCCGCCTGTTCCGTGGGCAGGAAGAAATTCATATAGACGTCGGTCAGATCGACGATGTTGAGAATGCGACCGCCGGCGGCAACGATTTCGCCCGGCTGGGCGACGAGATACTGCACGCGTCCGGGACGCGGCGCGGTCAGGGTGCTGTCATCGATGATCGACTGGATATAGTCTATGCTGGCCTGAGCCGCATCGATTGCCGCCTCCGCCTTCGCAAGCTGAACTTCGGCGGTGCTGACGGCCGCGCTTGCGGCGGCGGACGAGGCCTCGCCGGCGGCCATGGCGGCCTTGGCCTGCAACGCCGCCGCCTCGGCATCCTCGAGCGCCTGTCTCGAGGACACATTGGTCTGCACCAGTCTTTGAAAACGCGCGAAAGTGGCTTCGGCGGAACTGAGCTGGGCCTTGCGCTGTTCGACGATGGCTTCGGCGGCCCGTTTTTCGGCCTTCGCCTGTTCTATCGTGGCATTGGCCGCGTCCACGCCGGTGCGGGCGCTGCGCAGATTGGCCTCGGCTTCGCGTTTTTGCGCCTCGAGCTGCCTGGTGTCCATCTGCACCAGCTTCTCGCCGGCCTGAATGAGATCGCCCTCATTGACGAAAATCTCGCTGATCCGACCGGCGGACTTGGCGGAGATATCGATCTCCGTCGCCTCGATACGGCCGTTGCCGCTGGCAATTCCCTCAGGAAGCGTATCGCCGTTGAGATTGCGCCAAGCGGCGTAGCCGCCCGCCGCAACGGCAACGAGGACGATGATCGCGACCCATTTACCCAACCCTGTCCGCACTCTGAAATCCCCATTCCGGCGTGGTCCACAAACTGCCACACGCAATCACGCTTTCCACCCTAGCGGCGGGAAGGATCATGACAATGCGGCATATCGCCTTCAGATCTCGCGCTTTCCGAAGCTGGCTTACAAATACCACGGCACGCGTATGAATGTTATGCGATCCAGCGAAAAATTTGGCGCGGTCAAGCCCGCGTCAGATCTCGCTCCACCCGTTGCGGCGAGCCGGAAGACAAAAATACTGGCAGATGTCCGCGACCGTTCAACAACCGGCAAGGACGCGCTCCGGTCGCTTGCAGGCTGAAACAGACATCACCTCGCCGCGGAAAAATAGTGCGCCGTCAGCAGCGAGTGGCAGATAGAACGGGGCCAACGCAAGGCTGCGCGAGCGGCAAGGCAGGAGAGAAAGGTTTGCAACGAGCAGCGCCGGCATGCCCGGTCCGGCACGAACGCGCCGGACCGGGCCGAAGCCAGCCTTACTGCTCGATCGCCAGCGTCATGTTGACGGTGATGTTGTAGGTGTTTTCACCGGCCGCGATCGGCGGAGCGCCTTCGGCTTTCGCCATCATCACGTCGGCGCGCATCATCATCGGCTGCGGCATCGAACTCTGTTCGGAGATCGACATAACCTTGCCGAGCGTGACGCCGGCGGCCTCGGCCAGCGTTTCGGCCTTGGCGAGCGCGTTGGCCACGGCCTCGCGCCGGGCCTCGTCTTCCGCCGCTGAGGGATCGCTGTTGGAAAATGAAATCCCGCCGCCGGAATTGACCCCGAGCTTGACCGCCTGATCGAGAACGGCGGAGAGCTTCGAGAGATCGCGCACCCTAACGTTGAGGCCGTTCTGCACCTCATAGCCGACGATCTCGCTGGTCATTGTTCCATCATCGGCCTTGACCTGCTGATAGCGCGGGCTCACCGAGAAATTGCTGGTCTGGACGTCCTTGTCGGCGATGCCGTTCTGCTTCAGCGCATCGATGACCTTCTGCATGGCGGCCGAATTGTCCGAAAGCGCGGTCGCCGTGTCATCGGCCTGGCTGACAACCGAAAGCGAGACGGTGGCCATGTCCGGCACCAGCGTGGCATCGCCATCGGCGGAGACGTTGATGACGGCCGGCGGCGCGGCACCGTCTGCAAAGGCTGCCGTGCCGGCAAGCGGGAGCGCGAAAAGCAGGCCCGCAGCGGCGAGACGAACGGGTAAATTGGCCATGGATATCCCTCCTTGAAATGGTATCCCCTCCTCTTGGCCGGCAATTGTGAAGCCAATGCGGCGGGAACTTGCGATGCCCATGAATTTGGAGTAGTCGGAGGGTCCGCGCAAGGAGCCATTGCCAGCGCGGCCCGTTCCAGCCCATCTCGGCTACGGACAGGGGGCCTGTAGCTCAATGGTTAGAGCCGGCGGCTCATAACCGCTTGGTTGGGGGTTCGAGTCCCTCCAGGCCCACCAATCATCTTATTTAATCCTTGTCGTCCGACATGGAAACGCCGACTTTGCGACAAAAGTCGGTTTTTCGATTCGCCACTTGCGGCGATGCCTTAGAGCCCTCGCAGCCTGCCCAATCTGGCGCCTGCTGATTTCGCCCTCACCCATGAATTGAAAAAATAGATGCCGCGCAACGCCGCCCAGCCGGTTTTACGCTTCCCGCGCCAAGAGACCGGCCTTGTCAGAGGTGGCTCGGGAAATCTGCA